>JANYFA010000046.1 GCA_025362895.1 Sphingomonadaceae bacterium
TCGGCTATCTGCCGCAGGAAACGTCGATCTTCCGCGGCCTGACCGTGTCCCAGAACATCAACGCCGTCCTCGAAGTGGTCGAACCCGATCGCGCGGTGCGCGCCGCGCGCCTCGAACAGCTGCTGGAAGAGTTTCACATCATCCGGCTGCGCGATGCCCCGGCGATGACGCTGTCGGGCGGGGAGCGGCGGCGGTGCGAAATCGCTCGCGCCCTGGCTGCAAAGCCCTCGATCATGCTTCTCGACGAGCCGTTCGCGGGCATCGACCCGATCTCGATCGCCGACATTCGCGGCCTCGTCGTTGACCTTCGCGCACGCGGCATCGGCGTCCTCATCACCGATCACAACGTCCGCGAAACCCTTGAAATCGTCGACCGCGCCTGCATCATCTACGATGGTAATGTGCTGTTCGAGGGGACACCCGAGGCGCTGGTCGCCGATGAGACCGTCCGGCGAGTTTATCTGGGCGAGGGTTTCTCGCTGTGAGCGGTCGGCTCTCGCCATCCCCGCGCAGCGGCGAGTGGGGGGAAACGGGCACTTTGCACGCATGAGCCTCGGTCCGCGCCTCGACCTCCGCCAGTCGCAGTCGCTGGTGATGACCGTCCAGCTACAGCAGGCGATCAAGCTGCTGGCGCTGACCAATGTCGAGCTTGAAGCGTTCATCGACGCCGAGATCGAGAAGAACCCCCTTCTCGACGGCGGTGGCAACGACTTCACGCCCGCTCCCGCCGAGCAGGCGACCACGCAGGGCGAAACCGCGACCGACGAGCTGATCGCGCGCGGCGAGGCCGCGACCGACGCGCCGCTCGACGTCGACTATGGGGCGGAAACCTTCCACCACGACGGCCCGACCGACGCGATTAGCGATGACCGGTCCAGAGAAAGCGGCAGCTTCGACGGTGCCGGTGCGATCGGCGGCGGCGGCGAACCCGGCGAGGGCCTCGACTTCGATAGCTTCTCGGGACCGTCGGCGACGCTGCGCGACGTCCTCGACGAGCAGGCGGCGGCGGCTTTCCACGATCCGGTCGACCACGGGATTGCCCGCTTCCTGATCGATCAAATCGACGACGCCGGCTATCTTGGTCCCGATGTCGTCGCCGACCTCGCCGAACGCCTCGACGCCGCGCCCGAACGGGTTGAGACCATCCTTCGGTTTATCCAGCACTTCGACCCCGTCGGCTGTGGCGCGCGCAGCCTGCGCGAATGCCTGGCGGCGCAGGCGCGCGAGGCCGACCGCGCCGATCCCGCGATGCTGGCATTGCTCGCCCGCCTCGATCTTCTCGCCAGGGGCGATATGGCGACCCTGCGGCGACTGTGCGGGGTCGATCAGGACGACCTGACCGACATGATCCGCGAGCTGCGCGCCTATAACCCCAAGCCCGGTTTGCGCTATGGCGGCAGCGACGCGCAGTCGGTCATCGCCGATATCTTCGTCCACCGCGCGCGCGGCGGGGGGTGGACCGTCGAGTTGAACGCCGCGACGCTTCCCCGCGTGTTGATCGACCGCAGCTATCACGCGACGCTCGCTGCCGCCGCGCCCACCGGGAGCACGGCAGCGGCAAAGACCGCGCGCGCCTTCCTGTCGGACGCGCTGACCAACGCGACATGGCTGGTCCGTGCCCTCGATCAGCGCTCGCGGACGATCGTCAAGGTCGCGACCGAACTCGTCAAACAGCAGGAGGCGTTCTTCGAGGCCGGGGTCGAACACCTCAAGCCGTTGACGCTGCGTGTCATTGCCGAGGCGATCGAGATGCACGAATCGACGGTCAGCCGCGTCACGTCGAACAAATATCTGCAGTGTGAGCGCGGTCTGTTCGAGCTCAAGTATTTCTTCACCAGCGGGATCGCGTCGAACGACGGCGGCGACGCCTCGTCGGCGCTGGCAGTCAAGGACCGGATCGCCCGGCTGATCGCCGTCGAACCCGCTGCCGTGCCGCTGTCCGACGACAAGCTCGTCGACCTGCTCCAGGCCGAGGGCTTCGACATCGCCCGCCGCACCGTCGCCAAATACCGCGAGGCGCTGGGGCTCGGGTCGAGCGTCGCGCGGCGGCGGGCGAAGCTGCTCGAAGTCGCGGCGTAGTCGATCCGCTCGTGCGAAGGCGAGCGAGGCGATGGGGCGGCGGATCGCAGCGAACGCGCTCACGCGCTTCGCACCACCGTTATAGGTTGGCGACGTCCAATGTCGTCGGTGGGAAGTTCGTCGCCAGCCACGCCTGAACCAGCCCTGCCACCTCGTCTTCGACACCGCCCCACCACAACCAGTGGCCGACGCCGGGAAGCTCGTGATAGTCGACCGGCCCAACCAGTTTTCGCGCCGTCGCCCGGGCAATTCCGGCGAGGGTGATCCGGTCGCTGGACCCGACGACGATCAGCGCCGGCATCGTCAGCCGCGCATAGTCGACGATGAAAGCCGGCGCCTTGGCGGCGAACGGCAGCGCCATTTCAAACAGCACCCGGCCCGAATCCCACACCAGCGTCGCGATTTCCGCCGTCGCGATATCGTCGGGCACCCCGTTGTAGATGCCCCAGCGGGCACGGTCGGTGCCGATCAGGGTTGGCGACCGCCACCAGCGGTTTTTCGTCACGACGCCGAGCATGGTCCGGAGTGGGGCCAGTCCGGGGACGTTGGTCGCGGCCGTCGCCGCGGGGGAGAACAGCATCAGCCCCGCCGCGCCGACCCGCGCCGCCACCGCCTGCGCCAGAAATCCGCCCATCGAATGCCCCGCGACGATCACCGGCCCCGGCAGCCGCGCGATCTCGGCGGCGAGAAAGCCGATGTAATCCTCCAATCCCAAGGCACCGAGTTCCGCTGGCGGCGGCTGCGCCGGGTCGCGGTCGTGGAATGGAAGTGTCGGCGCGTGGGTCGTATAGCCCGCCGCCTCCAGCCGCCGCCGCACGCCGATAAAGGTCGCGGGCGTCGCCCACATCCCGTGAATGAACACGATAGGCGGTGTCACCGGACGACGCCCGATGCGGCAAGAACGGCCATGGTGACAAGGTCGCTCGCGCCGCTGGTCATCGGCGCGATCTGGACCGCCTTGCTCATGCCGACGAGGAGCGGGCCGATCATTCGCCCGCCGCCCAGCTCCTTGAGCAGTTTGGCCGAGATATTCGCCGACTGCAGCCCCGGCATGATGAGGACGTTGGCCGCTTCGGACAGGCGCGAGAACGGGTAGCGCGTTGCCATGCGCGGGTTGAGCGCGACGTCGGGCGACATTTCTCCTTCGTATTGAAACCCGACCTGGCGCGCGTCGAGGAGAGCGATCGCCTCGCGGATCGCGCCGAGGAACGCCCCCGGCGGGTTGCCGAAGTTCGAGTAGCTGAGGAACGCGACGCGCGGCTCCTGCCCCAGCCGCCGCGCGACCGCCGCCGTCTGGCAGGCGATATCGGCGAGCTGCTCGGCGTTCGGGCGTTCGTGGACGGTGGTATCGGCGATGAAGATCGTATCCGACCGGCCGACATACATGTGGATACCGAACGGCGTATGCCCAACGGCCGGGTCGAGAACGTGGCGAACCTGGCGGAAGGTGGCGGCGAAGTTGCGCGTCACGCCGGTGATCATCGAGTCGGCTTCGCCCATCTGGAGCATCAGCGCGCCGAAGATGTTGCGCTCGTGATTGACCATCCGCTCGACGTCGCGGAGCAGGTGACCGCGCCGCTGGAGGCGGGCGTACAGCGTCTCGACCATCGCCGGCACAAGGCGCGAATTGGCGCTGTTATGAATTTCGAAGTCGTCCGGGTTCGCGCCGATCCGCGTGAGCCCCGCGCGGACCGGCTCGTCACGGCCGATCAGGATGGCGTCGCCATAGCCGTTGACCTTGAAGTTGACCGCCGCCCGCAGGACGACCTCCTGCTCGCCTTCGGCGAAGACGACGCGCTTGGGGTGCGCTCGCGCCGCCTCGAAGCTGCCCGCGAGGACGGCGTTGGTCGGGTTGAGGCGGCTGCGGAGTTCGAGCCGGTAGGCCGCTTCGTCGAAGAACGGCTTTTTCGCGATGCCGCTCGCCATTGCCGCCTTGGCAACCGCGACGGGGATGTTCTCGATCAGCCGCGGATCGAACGGCGCGGGGATGATATAATCGGGGCCGAAGGTGCGGGCCTTGCCGCCATAGGCTGCCGCCACCTCGTCGGGGACCTGCTGGCGCGCAAGGTCGGCGAGCGCATGGGCGGCGGCGAGCTTCATCGCCTCGTTGATCGACGTTGCGCGGACGTCGAGCGCGCCCCGGAACAGATAGGGAAAGCACAAAACGTTGTTGACCTGGTTCGGATAGTCCGACCGCCCGGTGGCGACAATCGCGTCGGACCGGACGGCGGCGACTTCCTCGGGCGTGATCTCGGGGTCGGGGTTGGCCATCGCGAAGATGATCGGGTTCGGGGCCATCGACGCGACCATCTCGCGGCTGATCGCGCCCTTCTGGCTGAGGCCGAGGACGACATCCGCGCCGACTATCGCCTCGGTCAGGGTGCGGGTGTCGGTGACCGCCGCATGGGCGCTCTTCCACTGGTTCATGCCGCTGGTGCGGCCCTGGAAGATCACTCCCTTGGTGTCGCACATGATGACGTTGCGGACGCCGAGCAGCTTGATCAGTTCGGTACACGCGATTGCCGATGCGCCGGCACCGTTGACGACCATCTTGATGTCCTGCGGCTGCCGCCCGGTCAGGTGAAGCGCGTTGATGAGGCCGGCGGCGGCGATGATCGCGGTGCCGTGCTGGTCATCGTGGAACACCGGGATGTTCATCCGCTCCTTGAGCGTCGTCTCGATGATAAAGCACTCGGGAGCCTTGAAGTCCTCGAGGTTGATGCCGCCGAAGCTCGGCTCCATCAGCTCGATCGCGTCGACCAGCCGGTCGACGTCCTCGGTCTTGAGCTCAATGTCGATCGAATCGATGTCGGCGAAGCGTTTGAACAGGACCGCCTTGCCCTCCATCACCGGTTTCGACGCGAGCGCGCCGAGGTTGCCGAGGCCAAGGATCGCGGTGCCATTCGAGATGACCGCGACGAGGTTGCCCTTGATCGTGTAATCATAGACAGTGTCGGGATCGGCAGCGATCGCGAGGACGGGGATCGCGACGCCGGGGGAATAAGCGAGGCTAAGGTCGCGCTGCGTCGCCATCGGCTTCGACGCGATGATCTCAATCTTCCCCGGCCGCCCACCCGAATGGAAAAATAGCGCCTCGCGGTCGAACGCCTCGCCGCTGGTCTCTTCGGTCATCGTGCATCCCTCTCGCGAGGATGATCCTTACCCCGACTGTCATTTTCGCGAAAGCGCGGACCCAGCGCCGGCCACCGGGCGCGTCATCGCCGTCTCGTCGCCACGCGGAAGCGCCGGCAGATGGGTCCCCGCTTTCGCAGGGATGACAAGTGGGGCTACACGGTGGCGATGACCGACGCCTCCCCGATGATGGCCCAATACCTCGCCATCAAGGCGCAGGCGGCCGGCTGCCTGTTGTTTTTCCGGATGGGCGATTTTTACGAGCTGTTCTTCGACGATGCGGCCAAGGCCGCGGCGACGCTCGACATCGCATTGACCGCGCGGGGCACTCACGACGGCGCACCGATCCCGATGTGCGGGGTGCCGGTCCATGCCGCCGAAACCTATCTCCAGCGACTGATCCGTGCCGGGCACCGCGTCGCCATCGCCGAGCAGATCGAAGCTCCGGCGGAAGCGAAGAAGCGGGGGGCCAAGAGCGTCGTCGCCCGCGCCATCGTCCGCGTCGTTACGCCGGGAACACTGACCGAGGACGCGCTGCTCGATGCGCGGGCGTCGAATTGGCTGGCGGCGATAGCGCCGCTCGCCGACGGCATCGGACTGGCGTGGTGCGACGTTTCGACAGGCGCGTTCCGGACGCAGGCATCAACGGCCGCCGACCTTGACGGCGACCTTGCCCGGATCGCACCCGCCGAGATCGTCGCTCCGGACGGCTGGTCAGGCGCGATCGGCGTGACGACGATCCCCCGCCCCCCGGCGGACTTCGATTCGCGCGCCGCCAGCCGTCGCCTGTGTGACCGTTTCGGCGTGGCGACGCTCGACGGTTTTGGCGCGTTCACCCGCGCCGAGGTGGCCGCCGCCGGGGCGCTGATCGCCTATCTCGATGCCATCGGCCCCGCCCCGCTGCTGACCCCGCCGGTGCCGTGTCCGCCCGCCGCCGTGATGGCGATCGACGCCGCGACCCGCATCAGCCTCGAGATCAGCCGCAGCGCCGGGGGAATCCGCGCCGGGAGCCTGCTCGACGCGCTCGACCGCACCGTCACCGGCGGCGGCGCGCGCCTGCTCGCCGATGACTTCGGCGGACCGCTGACCGACGCCACCGCGATTGGCGACCGCCTCGACCTCGTCGGCTGGTTCCTCGCCGCCGCCGCCGTGCGCGAGACGACCCGCGCCGCGTTGAAGGCGGGCCCCGATGTCGAACGCGCCCTCGCCCGGCTGGCGGTCGGGCGCGGCGGCCCGCGCGACCTCGGGGCCATCCGCGACGGGTTGGCGGTCGCCGTCGCGCTCAAGGCGGCGTTGCTGGCGGCGTCGCTCGCCACGCCGCCGTTGCTCACCGCGACCCTTACCCGCGTCGGCGCGCACGGCAGCGTTATCGAAGCCCTGCGCGCCGCGCTTGTCGCCGCGCCGCCGGGCGATGCGGCGGGCGGCGGGTTCATCGCTCCCGGCTTCGACGCCGCCCTCGACGAGCTACGCGCCGCTGCCCACGACGGCAGGCGGCTGGTTGCGGCGCTCGAAACCCGGCTGCGCGGCGAAACCGGCGTCACGGGACTGAAGATCCGCCACAACAACGTCCTTGGCTATCACATCGAAGTCGCCGCTCGCGCCGCCGACCCGCTCCTCGCCGACCCCGGCTTTACCCATCGCCAGACGCTCGCCGGGGTTGTCCGCTTCGGTTCGGTCGAGTTGCACGGCCTCGCCACGCGCATCGCCCACGCCGGTGACCACGCCCTCGTCGCCGAGGCCGCTCATTTCGAGGACCTGCGCGCCGCCGTCCTCGGTCACGCCGGCGCGATTGCAGCGACGGCGGGTGCGCTCGCCCGCCTCGACGTCGCCAGCGCCCTTGCCGAGCGCGCGACCGATGGGGGCTGGGTCCGTCCGACGGTCGACAGCAGCTGCGCCTTCGCCGTCATCGGCGGGCGGCATCCGGTGGTCGAAGCGGCGCAGCGGGCGGCGCGACGGCCCTTCGTCGCCAACGACTGCGACCTGTCCGACCACGCGCAGAGCCCGGGGCGCGTCTGGCTGGTGACGGGGCCCAACATGGCGGGCAAGTCGACCTTCCTCCGTCAAAACGCCCTCCTCGCCGTCCTGGCCCAGGCGGGGTCGTTCGTTCCCGCCGGTCACGCCCATATCGGCGTCGTTGACCGGCTGTTCAGCCGCGTCGGAGCGTCGGACAACCTTGCCCAGGGGCGGTCGACCTTCATGGTCGAAATGGTCGAAACCGCCGCCATCCTGGCGACCGCGACGCCGCGCAGCCTCGTCATCCTCGACGAGGTCGGGCGGGGCACGTCGACCTACGACGGGCTGGCGATCGCGTGGGCGGTGCTCGAAGCGGTTCACGACACGGTGCGCGCCCGCTGTCTGTTCGCCACCCATTATCACGAACTGACTTTGCTCAAGACCCGGCTCGACGCCGTTGCGCTGGTCACCGTCAAGGTTCGCGAATGGAACGGCGAACTCGTCTTCCTCCACACCGTCGTGCCCGGCGCGGCCGACCGCAGCTATGGCCTTGCCGTCGCCAAGCTGGC
>JANYFA010000058.1 GCA_025362895.1 Sphingomonadaceae bacterium
ACGTCCTGTCCGACCTCGCCTTGCTCAAGATCGACGGGGCCAACCTGCCCTACGTCAAGTTTGGCAACAGCCAGAACGTCCGTGTCGGCGACTGGGCGATCGCGATCGGCAACCCGTTCGGGCTCGGTGGCACGGTGACCCACGGCATCATCTCGGCGCTCCACCGCAACATCCAGTCGGGGCAGTACGACCGCTACATCCAGACCGACGCGCCGATCAACCAGGGCAATTCGGGCGGTCCGCTGTTCGACATCGAGGGCAACGTCATCGGCATCAACACGGCGATCTTTTCGACCACGGGCGGCAATGTCGGTCTCGGCTTCGCCATCCCCGCCGAACAGGCCGGCCCGGTGATCGCCCAGCTCAAGAACGGCGGCACGGCCATCAAGCGCGGCTATCTCGGCATCTCGATCCAGCCGGTCACCGGCAGCATCGCCGAGGGTCTCGGCCTGCCCAAGGACCATGGTGAAATCGTTGCCGCCGTCGAGCCGGCCGGCCCGGCGGCCAAGGCCGGGATCAAGCAGGGCGACATCGTCGTTCGCGTCGCCGGGCAGGACGTCACCTACGAAAACACGCTGAGCTACATCGTCGCCAACGTGATGCCCGGTAGCCGGATTCCCATCGGTATCCTGCGCGGCGGCAAGCCGTTGACGATCGATGCGACCGTCATTCAGCGACCGGCCGAGATCGCTATACGCGGTGCGACGGCGAATCCCGATGCCGACGCCACCCCCGATTCGCCCGCCGTTGCGCCGGGAACGGCAGCGGCGAAGGCGAGCCTTGGCATCACGCTGACCCCGCTGACGCCGGCAGTTCGCAGCGAACTCAAGATCGACGCCGCGACGGCCGGGGTCGCGATTGCCGCCGTCAGTCCCGACAGCGACGCAGCCGTCGAGGGCCTCCAGCGCGGCGACGTGATCCTGTCGATCAACCAGATCCCGACGCCGACGCCCGCCGCCGCCGCCGCGATCATCGCCGAAGCCAAAAAGGCGGGACGCGACACGGTGCTGATGTTCGTCCAGCGTGGCAGCAACCCGCCGCGCTTCTTCGGGGTCAAGCTGATCGGGAAGTAAGGCGCCTGACCTTCCCTGAAAGCGCGGTCCTGCCTCCCCTCCGCTGAAAGTGAGGGGAGGCATCTCTGCAACGGCGGTAACTGACGGCTATCGCCCGATCGCCGCCCCTTTCGGCAGGCAAAACCGCGTTTCACTATCGATCGTCGAATTGGCCTTGTACTTGGCGACATAGGCATTCCACGCGCCGTCGTGGACCGGCTCCTTCGCGCCGTAGACGTGGAAAGTCACATACTCGCTCGCCGACGGTTTCAGTCCGCCCTTCGCGGGCACGAGAACCGGCGCAGTGACGAAGGCGTCCTCCTTCATCCCGTGGCTCGCGTACCATGCCTTGTGGTCCTTGACCGCGTCGAGGAAACCCACCGATGTCCCGCTCGCGCTCAGCTTCGACACGCGCATCGTCACCATCTGGTCCGCGCCACACGTCCCGGCGGCGTCGGCAGCGGAGGTTGCCAGCGCGAGCGCGGCGGCGGCGGCGGCGGCTAAGTACAGCTTCATGATCGAACCCCTTGTTGTAGGGGCCTAGTCTAGCCCAATCCGGCGCCGCTTCAATCGCCGCCACAGCGCGTCGATCAACGCGCGCATTTTCGTTGTCCTATAGCCAACGAACCCGGCTAGGCTTGCTTGATGATCGTTTCGCTCCACACGCCTGGCATCAGCTTTAGCCATTTCGGTTATCGCCTTTTTTCGCCACCGGACGAGGCGGCCGCGGACGTGGCGCTACCTTCGTCAACTTCCAAACACCGTTTTGCCAATCCGGTTCGTCGGTGACGGTCGCCGAACTCCCCGGTATCTTCATCGGCATGGGCAAATCGGGCGCGCCGCAGAGCCTCGTCCTCCGCCGCGCCAACCGCCACGGGCTGATTGCCGGGGCGACGGGCACGGGCAAGACGGTGACGCTGCAAGGCCTCGCCGAGGGGTTCAGTCGCGACGGCGTCCCTGTCTTCCTCGCCGATGTGAAGGGCGACCTTGCCGGGATGGCGATGACCGGGACCGCCGACGCCGCGTGGACGATCGCCCGGGCGAAAGAGGTCGGGCTGGACGACTACCGCTTCGCCGCCTGCCCCGTCGTGTTCTGGGATCTGTTCGGGACGCAGGGCCACCCGGTGCGGACGACGGTGACCGAGATAGGGCCGCTCCTTCTCGCGCGCCTCCTCGGCCTCGGCGATATTCAGGCCGGGGTCCTGTCGGTCGCGTTCAAATACGCCGATGACAACGGCCTCGCGTTGCTCGACTTCAAGGATCTGACAGCGGTTCTCGCGTGGTGCGCCGACAATGCCGCCGACCTTCAGGAGAAATACGGCAATGTCGCGCGCGGGTCGGTCGGCGCGATCCAGCGGGCGCTGCTCCAGCTCGACAGCCAGGGCGGCAGCCACTTCTTCGGCGAACCCGCGCTCGATATCCACGACATGATCGTGGTCGACGATAGCGGGCACGGACAGGTCAATGTCCTCGCCGCCGACCGGCTGATGCAGTCGCCGCAGCTTTATGCAACCTTCCTGCTGTGGCTGCTCAGCGAACTGTTCACCGTCCTCCCCGAGGTCGGCGACCCGGCGAAACCCGTCCTCGTGTTTTTCTTCGACGAAGCGCACCTGCTGTTCGACGATGCACCGAAGCCGCTCCTCGACAAGATCGAGCAGGTCGTCCGCTTGATCCGGTCGAAGGGCGTCGGCGTCTATTTCATAACGCAGAACCCGATCGATGTTCCCGACACCGTCGCCGGGCAGCTCGGCAACCGCGTCCAGCACGCCCTGCGCGCCTATACCCCGCGCGACCAGGCGGCGGTGCGTGCGGCGGCAACGACGTTCCGCGCCAACCCCAAGGTCGACGTTGCTACCGTGATTACCGCGTTGAAGGTCGGCGAGGCGCTCGTTTCGCTGCTCCAGGATGACGGCGCGCCATCGCCGGTCGAACGGACGTTGATTGCCCCGCCGGGTTCGCGCGTCGGCCCGATCTCCCCCGCCGAGCGCAAGGTGATGATCGACACCTCGCCGGTCGCCGGCAAGTACGAAGCCGTAATCGACCGCGAGAGCGCATACGAAATCCTCAACGCCAAGTCGGCGGCCGCGCAGGCGGCGGCCGATGCCGAGGCGGCGAAGACGGCAGAGGAGAAAGCGGCAGCGATTGCGGCGGCGGCGCAGGCCAAGGCCGACGCCGACCTCGCCCGCGCCAATGCCAATGCCATGGCAGCCAAGGTCGCGGCGAAGCCCGCTGCAATGTCGATGGCCGAAAAGATCGCGCTGTCCGCCGCCCGGTCGATGGCGTCGTCGGTTGGGCGTCAGGTCGCCGGGTCCCTCGGGCGCTCGCTCGGCGGGGCGATGGCGGGGCGGGTTGCGGGGAACGTCGGCGGCACCCTGCTGCGCGGGATATTGGGCAGCCTGTTCAAGTGACGGTCGCCTGGTCGATCACGCGGCTGCGCGTCCCGCCATCACAAGGAAGGCACGCGGCGGAAGGTTCCTCAGCCCCCGATCGCCACCACGGCCTTTTTCGCGTCGAGGGTCTTCGCCGGGGCGGCCATCAGCTCGCGCAGGAACGCACCTTTATTGACGGTCGGCGTGTCGGGGTCACCCGCCGATGACCGGATGTTCGGCTCGGGCTTCGCGGCCTTCGCCTTGTCGAGCAGGTTGGTCTCCGCCGGTGACTTGGGCGTGATCCTGACCCCGGGGCCGAACAACGCCTCGGCGGCATTGGTCTGGGCGTCGTCGGCGAGCGCGCGCGCGGCACCGGGCTTCGGCGGGGCGAGGGCGAAATCGGGGGGGACGACCAGCGGCGCGTTGCGGCTGATGGCGAACTCGTCGGGGGCGTTGCGGTTCGCCAGGCGCTCACGGTGGTGCGCGCACCCGGCGGCGGCAACGGCGATCAGGACGATTGGCCACGACTTCATGCGAGAACTCCTAGACCGGTTTAGCCGACGGGGCGAGAACGCTCCGCAGCAGCAGCGTGGCGACACCGCAGCTTATAGCGGCATCGGCGATGTTGAAGATGTAAAAATGATGGTCGCGCCAGAACAGGTCGATAAAATCGACGACATGGCCGAACCGCGCCCGGTCGACGATGTTGCCCAGCGCCCCGCCGAGGATCAGCCCGAGCGCAGCGGCGTCGACGCGGTTCGTCTCGCGAGCGATCCACCACGCGACCCCACCCGCGATCGCCAGCGTCGCAGCGACGAGCAGCCACGTCTGCGTCGCGTTCTCGGCGCGGAACAAGCTCATCGACACGCCGGGATTGGCGACCCACAGCAGGTCGAAGAACGGCAGCACCGGCATGACGCCGCGCGTCCGCAGGTCGAGGATATTGGTCACCCAATATTTGCTGAGCTGATCGGCGAGGAAGACAAGCAGCGCGAGGGAATAGCCGAGGCGTTTCATCCAACCACCTCGGTACACCGCCCGCACAGCCCGGTCGCGGCCGCGACGTCGGGGAGGTGGCGGCGGCAGCGGTCGCAGCGGGGAAGGCCAGTCGGCGTCACGGTAACGAGAGCCCCGACGGGCATGGACGGATCCGTCGCGAGCGTCACCCCCGCGACGATCGCCAGTTCGGCGAAATCGACGCTCGCGATCAGCGCCGCATCCTCTGGCGCGGCGGTGAGCAACAGATCGGCCTCGAGGCTCGAGCCTAAGGTCTTCGCCTTGCGCGCCGGCTCGATCGCGAGCGTCGCCAGCCCCCGCAACGCGCGAAGCCGCTCCCACCGCGCGCCGAGCGCATCATCACGCCACGCCGCATGATCGGCCCACGCCTCCAGATGTACCGACCCAGCATCGGGAAACCGCGTCCGCCACACCTCGTCGGCGGTGAACACCAGCACCGGGGCCAGCCACCGTGTCAGCGCGTGGAACAGCGTGTCGAGCACCGTCCGGCACGCGCGACGCTTCGGGTTGGCGGCAGCATCGCAGTACAGGCTGTCCTTGCGGATATCGAAGTAGAAAGCCGACAGGTCAGCGTTCACGAAACCGTTGATCGCGGTCATCATCGGCGCAAAGTCGAAGTTCGCGACATGGCCGCGAAGCTCGGCGTCGAGCTCGGCGAGGCGGTGGAGAACCCAGCGTTCGAGCTCGGGCATCGCCGCGACCGGCAGCCGCTCCGCCTCATCCCAGCCGTCGAGCGCACCGAGCAGGTAGCGCAGCGTGTTGCGCAGCTTGCGGTACGCGTCGCTGACCCCGGCGAGCGCCTCCTTGCCGAATTTGACGTCGTCGAAATAGTCGATCGACGCGACCCACAGGCGCAGGATATCAGCCCCTTGCGTGTCGCTGATCGGGATCGGATCGACGACGTTGCCGACCGACTTCGCCATCTTCTTGCCGGTCGCGTCGAGCGCCATGCCGTAGGTCAGCACCGCCTTGTACGGTGCGACGCCGCGGGTGCCGACGCTTTCGAGGAGCGACGATTGGAACCAGCCGCGGTGCTGGTCCGACCCCTCGACGTAGATATCGGCGCGGGTACCGATGCCGTAGCGTGCCTCGACGACGAAGGCGTGGGTCGAGCCGCTGTCGAACCAGACGTCGAGGATGTCGTCGATGCGTTCATAGTCGGCCGGGTCGCGCCCAGCCCCGAGGAAGTCCGCCGGGTCGGTCGCCCACCACGCATCGGCCCCGCCCGCGGCGATCGCCGCGACGATGCGCGCGTCGACGGCGGCGTCGCGGAGATAGTCGCCCGTCCGCCGGTCGACGAACAAAGTGATCGGCACCCCCCACGCACGCTGGCGGCTGATAACCCAGTCGGGCCGCCCGGCGACCATCGCGGTGATGCGGTTGCGGCTGCGCTCGGGCACCCAGCGGGTATCGGCGATGGCGGCGAGGGCGGTGGCGCGGAGGGTCTGGTCTTCCCCGGCATGGGGAGGAACCTTGTCCATCGGGATGAACCATTGCGGGGTCGCGCGGAAGATCAGCTTGGCGTGGCTCCGCCAGCTGTGCGGGTAGCTGTGCTTGTAGTCGGCGCTCGCCGCGAGCAGCGCGCCGGCGGCGCGGAGGTCGGTGCAGATCGGCCCGTCCGGCGCATTGAACTTCGCATTGATGACGCTGCCCTGTCCGCCGAGCCAGCCCCAGTCGGCGCGATACCGCCCGTCGCCCTCGACCGCGAACACCGGATCGAGGCCGTTCGCCTTGCACAGGTCGAAGTCGTCCTCGCCGTGGTCAGGGGCCATGTGGACCAGCCCCGTCCCCTGCTCGGTCGTGACGAAGTCGCCGGCGAGGAACGGGCGGGGCCGCGCGAACAACCCGCCGAGCGCGTGCATCGGGTGGCGGGCGATGGCACCGGCGAGGTCGGAGCCTTTGATGGCACGTTCTGGAATTAACACGCCAATCCGACCTTCGGTCGCCCCGATCAATTCAAGGGCAACCAGAATCCTGCGATCGCCTTGATCGCGGATTCGACAAAGGCGGTATTCCACCTCCGCCCCATACGCGATCGCCTGGTTGACCGGGATCGTCCACGGCGTCGTCGTCCAGATCACCGCATACGCCCCGACCAACTCCGGCGCGTTCGGGGCCGCGACGATCTCGAACGCGACGTCGATCTGGGTACTGACGATGTCGGCGTATTCGACCTCGGCCTCGGCGAGCGCAGTCTTCTCGACCGGCGACCACATCACCGGCTTGGCCCCGCGATACAGCTGGCCGGACGCCGCGAACTTGAGGAGTTCGGCAACGATGGTCGCCTCGGCGGCGAAGTCCATCGTCAGATACGGGTCGGCCCAGTCGCCCATGACGCCCAGGCGCTGGAACTGCGTCGACTGGCGCGCAACCCAATGGCTGGCATACGCCCGGCACTCGGCGCGGAACTCGGTCGCGGGGACGTCGTCCTTGTTGAGCTTCTTCGCGCGATATTGTTCCTCGACCTTCCACTCGATTGGCAGGCCGTGGCAGTCCCAGCCGGGGATATAGGGCGCGTCCTTGCCGAGCGCCGACTGGCTGCGGACAATGAGATCCTTCAGGATCTTGTTCATCGCATGGCCGACGTGAAGGTCGCCGTTGGCGTAGGGCGGGCCGTCGTGGAGGATGAAGCGTTCGCGGCCCGCGCGCTGCCGCCGCAGCGTCCCGTACACGTCCTCCGCCGCCCAGCGCGCCAGCCACACCGGCTCGGCCGCCGCCAGCCCGGCCTTCATCGGGAAGTCGGTCTTCGGCAGGAAGACGGTGCTGCGATAATCTCTAGCGGGTTGATCGGACATGGGGCTCCGCGTCTAGCCGCGCCTTCGCCGCCACGCAATCGGCGTCGATCTGCACCTTCAGCGCGTCGAGGCCGTCGAGCTTCCATTCGGGGCGAAGGAAAGCAACGAGGGCGACGTCGATCGTCCGCCCGTACAGATCGCCGCTCCAGTCGAACAGATGAACTTCAAGGAGTTCGAGCGGCGGCTCGATCATCGGGCGGATGCCGAGGTTGGCGACCCCGTCGACCCAGCGGCCATCGACCAGGACGCGAACGGCATAGACGCCGTAGGCCGGGCGCAGATACGCACCGAGGGTGACGTTGGCGGTCGGGAACCCGAGGATGCGCCCCAGCTTTGCCCCGTGTTCGACGACCCCGCGGATGGTGAACGGGCGCGTCAGCAGGCGAGCCGCGCCGACAGGGTCGGCGGCTTGCAGAAGCGCCCGGATGCGGCTCGACGACAGGATACCGACGGCGTCGGTCACGGCGGGAACGACGCTCGCGGCGATACCAAGATCGCCGCTTAGCGTCGCGAGCATCGCCGTATCGCACGACCGTTTCGCGCCGAAGGTGAAGTCCGCCCCGCTGACGACCGCCGCCGCGCCGATCGCGTCGGCGAGCCACACGCGGACGAAATCGGGGCCGGACAGCGCGGCGAAGGCAGCATCGAACGAGAAGACGATCGTTGCATCGACCCCAAAACCTTCGAGCAGGTCGAGCTTCTGGTCGGTCGTCGTCAGCGCGAAGGGCGGCGCATCGGGACGGAAGGCGCGCGCCGGGTGGGGGTCGAATGTCGCGACCAGCGCCGGGCGGCCCGACGCGCGCGCCGCACCCATGGCCGCGCCGACGACCGCTTGATGCCCGCGATGAAAGCCGTCGAAGTTGCCCAGCGCGACGACGCCGCCGCGCTTCGCCGCTGGCACGACGCCATCGAACACACGTTCCATCAAGTTCTGGCCATCAGGTTCTGGCCATCAGTCGTGAGCCATCATGCGGGAACCATCCCAGCGCGAAGGGCTCGCAGGACATTGCCCCCCATGATCGCACGGACCTGGCCGTCGTCAAAACCCGCGTCGAGGAGCGCCTGCGTCACCGCGTCGAGGTGAGCGGTGTCAAACCCGGTTGTCACCGAGCCGTCGAAGTCCGATCCAAGCCCGACATGATCGATGCCCATGACGCCGACGGCGTGGCGGATTGCGCGCGCGGTCGCCGCCGGGGTCGGGGCGCAGACGGCTCCGTCCCAATAGCCGATGCCGATGACGCCGCCATTCTTCGCCAACGCCAGCAACTCGTCGTCGGATAGGTTGCGGTTGGTGGCGCACGTCGCCTTGACCCCGCCGTGGCTGACGACGACGGGGCGGGTCGCGACGCGCATGACATCGGCGAAGCACGCATGGCTGCAATGGGCGAGGTCGACGATCATGCCCTTGCGCTCCATCGCGGCGACTATCTGTGCGCCGAACGGGGTTAGGCCGCCTTTCCTGATTCCATGCATCGACCCGGCGAGTTCGTTGTCGAAGAAGTGGGCGAGGCCGATCATCCGGAAACCGGCGGCGTACAGAACGCCAAGGTTCGCTGCCTTGCCCTCGAGATTCTGCGCCCCTTCGACCGAAAGCAGCGCTCCCACGGGCCTGACGCTGTTGGAACTGGCGTCAGGGCTATTGCCGTGGCTGCATCCTCCCTGACCGACGCGGTCGGCGAGGAGGCGATCGATGTCGGCTGCGGAGCGGATAATCCGCAGTTCGCACCCGCTCGCCGCCTCGGCGCGGCGCAGCTTCTCGGCGTGCCATAGCGAGCGTTCGAGCAGGCTGCTCCATGTCCGCACCGGCTGTAGCTGGCCGATTGCGAGCAGGGTGATGTTGTCGGTGTCGGCGCCGTTGCTGTCGTAATTCTGCCCCTTCGGCGTCTTGGTCACGCTGCTGAACACCTGAAGCGTGACGTTACCATCCTGCAGCCGCGGCAGGTCGACCTGTCCCCGAGTCGCCCGATCGTCGAGATGGCGCTGCCACAGCAGCGTGTCGGCGTGCATGTCGGCGATGGCGAGCGTGGCGTGGAGCGCCTCGGCGCGAGAGCCGACCGGCCACGGCCCGCCGACGACCTTGTTCATCCCCCGCTCGGCAATGCCGGGGGCGAGCGCGAAGAACGCGACAAGCGCGGCAACGACGACGCCGGCAATCCACCCTGCAACCCGCATCATGCCCCCTCAGCGCCGTTCGAGCGTGACGAAACTATACCCCGGCGTGCCGTCGTCGTCAGCATGGTCGTCGCGCGTGGTTTCGATCCAGATGGCGGGGTCGAAGCTGGGCAGGATGGTATCCCCCGCAGGTTCGGCGTGAACCTCGGTCAAATGGACCCGCCGGACAAGCGGAAGCGCCGCCGCATACACGGTCGCGCCGCCGATAATGGCGACCTCGCCCCCTCCGGCGGCGGCGAGCGCGGCGGTGAGATCGGCGACCACCGTCACGCCGTCCGCCGTCCAATCGCCGCGCGTCAGGACGATATTGTGACGCCCCGGCAGCGGTCGGCCGATCGACTCGAACGTCCGCCGGCCCATTACGATCGGCTTGCCCATCGTTACCGCCTTGAAGTGGCGGAGGTCGGCCGGCAGGTGCCACGGCAGGCCGCCATCCCGCCCGATCACGCCGTTGCCGGCGCGCGCCACGACCATCGTTATCATGGTGTTCACACCGCCACCGGTGCCGCGATGTGCGACTGCGGGGCATAATCATCGACCGTGAAGTCGTCGATCCGATAGTCGAAGATCGTCGGTGGGCGGCGGGTCAGGTGGAGGGTCGGTGCCCCCGTCGGGGTGCGCCGAAGCTGCTCGGTGACCAGCGCCTCGTGGTTGAGATACAGATGGCAATCGCCGCCCGACCAGATCAGCTCGCCGGGTTCGAGATCACACTGCGCCCCGAGCATCCGGATGAGCAGCGCCGCCGCGAAGACGTTGAACGCGAAGCCGAGGCCAAGATCGCACGACCGTTGCCACAGCATCCCCGACAGCCGCCCATCGCTAACGTGAAACTGGTACGTCATGTGGCACGGCGGCAGCGCCATGCGGGCGAGATCGGCAACGTTCCATCCGGTGAACAGGTGACGGCGCGACGCGGGGTTGGTCCGCAAACCTTCGACCAGCGCCGCGATCTGGTTGACCCCCGTGCCGCGTCGAAACCCGCCGCTCTCGTCGGGCGCGAACGTCGGCCAGTCGACCCACTGCTTACCATAGACAGGGCCGAGGTCGCCCCACGCGGCGGCGAAGGCGTCATCGGCGACGATCCGCGCCTCGAACGTGTCGCGGTCGATCGCTTCGCCGCTTTCCCGCACGAACCGCGCGAGGGGCCAGTCGGTCCAGATATGGACCCCCTGCGCTACCAGCGTCCGAATGTTGGTGTCGCCGCTGAGAAACCACAGCATCTCCCGCGCCGCCGTCTTCCAGAACACGCGCTTGGTGGTCAGCAGCGGGACCGCATCACCGCGCAGGTCGAAGCGCATCTGCTCGCCGAACAGGCTTTTCGTGCCGACCCCGGTGCGATCCACCCGCACGTCGCCGGTCGTCCACACGCGGCGCACAAGGTCGAGATATTGCGCCTCGTAGTGGCTCATGCGCCGTCTATCGCGCGGCGAGGCGAGCGATCACGGCCTCCGCGTCGGCAACGGTGCGGCGGACGATGTCGGCGCACGACAGTATCTCGCGGATGGCGCCGCCGCCCTGCCCCGCCGCAAGGCACTGCGTCGCCGGATCGACACCGTCGACGACGCCCGCGATCGGCCCGAGCAGACCGCGCTGCGCCGACTGCGCGACCTGCGCCATGAAGGGCAGCGGCTCGGCGTTACCGAAGCTGCGTGTCGTGTCGTTGGCGATCGCGCGGAGGGTCTTGCCCGTGAAAACGCGGCTGATGACGGTGTCGCTCTCCCCCATCGCGACGATCGCGTCCTTATACGCCTGCCCCGCATGGGCTTCGATCGAGGCGATGAAGCGGGTGCCCATCCACACGCCGACACAGCCAAACGCGAGCGCCGCCGCCAGGCCGCGACCATCGACGACCCCGCCAGCGGCAACGACCGGCACATCGACCGCGTCGACGACCTGCGGCCACAGCGCGACGCTCGCCACCGCGCCGGTATGCCCGCCCGCCTCGGTTCCCTGCGCGATGATGACGTCGCACCCGGCTTCCGCCGCCTTGACCGCGTGCCGGACCGAGCCCGCCATGCACATGACGACGACACCGGCGGCCTTGAGTTCGGTAATGATCGCGATCGGCACGCCGAGCCCAGCGATGAACGCCTTCGCCCCTTCGGCGATGATGACATCGACGCTGGCGGTCAGCGTCTCGGGCTGTGCGGTAAGCAGGTCGACGCCGAACGGCTTGTCGGTCAGGTCCTTGACCCGCCGCATCTGGTCACGGATCGCCCGCGGCGGCATTCCCGCCATGCCGAGCGAGCCGAAGCCCCCCGCCGCGCTGACGGCGGCGCACACCTCGGCATAGCTGACCCCGCCCATCCCCGCGAGGAGGACGGGGTGATCGACAGCAAGAAGGTCGCAGATCGGTGTCCGCAACGTCACTCCGCTGCTTCCAGCGCGCCCCAGCCCAGCATTGCCTTGACCTCGAGGAATTCGGCGAAGGCGTGGTCGCCCCATTCGCGGCCGTTGCCCGACTGCTTGTAGCCGCCGAACGGCGCAGTCAGATCGCCACTGGCGCCGTTGATGAACACCTGGCCGGCGCGGAGGTGCTTTGCGACGTCGCGGGCGTGGCCGATCTCGCCCTGCACGTACGCCGCGAGACCGTAGACCGTGTCGTTACCGATCGCGATCGCCTCCTCCTCGCTGCCGTAGCCCAGCATCGTCAGGACGGGGCCAAAGATTTCCTCCCGCGCGATCGTCATGTCGTTGGTCACGTCGGCAAAGACGGTCGGCTTGACGTAATAACCGGTTTCCAGCCCCTCGGGCTTGCCGGTGCCGCCGCTGACGAGCGTCGCGCCTTCGTCGATGCCCTTCTGGATCAGGCCCTGAATCTTGTGCCATTGCGCTTCGGACACGACGGGGCCGATCTTGGCGTTGCCGTCGGGCGGGCCAACGGTAACGCCCTCCGCCGCTGCCGCCGCGATCGCCTTGGCGGCTGCCATCTTGCCCGCCGGGACGAGCATCCGCGACGGCGCGTTGCACGACTGGCCGCTGTTGTTCATCATCGACACCACACCGCGCGTCACCGCTGCATCGAGGTCGGCGTCGTCGAGGACGATGTTCGGCGACTTGCCGCCAAGCTCCTGCGCGACGCGCTTGACCGTCGGCGCGGCGTTCCTGGCGACCTCGATCCCGGCGCGGGTCGAGCCGGTGAAGCTGACCATGTCGACGTCGGGGTGCGACGAAAGCGCCGCTCCGACCGTCGGGCCGTCGCCGTTGAGGAGGTTGAAGACGCCCGCCGGAACCCCGGCGGCGTGCATGACTTCGGCCCAGATCTGGGCGCTGAACGGAGCGATCTCCGACGGCTTGAGGACCATCGTACAGCCGACGGCAAGGGCGGGAACGACCTTGCACGCAATCTGGTTGATCGGCCAGTTCCACGGCGTGATGAACGCGCACACACCGATTGGCTCCTTGTTGAGCATCGTCGTCCCGCGATGTTCCTCGAACTTGTACGTCTTGAGGACCTCGATCCCGGTCATCAGGTGGCCGACGCCGATCGCCGCTTGCGCCTGCATCGATAGCCAATGTGGGGCCCCCATCTCCTCGGTGACTGCCGCCGCGATGTCGGCATAGCGCCGCTGATATTCGGCGACGACATTCTGGAGCAGCTCGATCCGGTCCTCGCGGGTGGTCATCGAGAAGGTAACGAACGCCTTCTTCGCGGCGGCGACGGCGGCATCGACATCGGCGGTCGTGCCCATGGCGATGGTGCCGGCCACGGCTTCGGTCGCGGGATTGATGACGTCGAGGCGGGCGTTGCCCAATGGGGCGACCCATGCGCCGCCGATGTAAAATTTGGTGTAGTCGCGCATCCCAAGGACTCCCGATTTCAAGTTCAGACCATTCTAGCGCGACTCAGCTACGCCTGTCCCGCACGAAGTTCGCGATTACGACAGCATGTCGCGCACGAAGTTGGCAAGGCCAAGCTGGCGTTTGCGGCGCAACCGCTCGGCCTTGAGGATCGCGCGGATCTCGCCGAGGCAGCGGTCGGGATCGTCGTTGATCAGGATGTAATTGTATTCGCCCCAATGGCTGATCTCGGTCGCGGCGCGGCGCATCCGCTGGGCGATCACCGGCTCGCTGTCGGTCCCGCGCCCGCGCAGGCGGCGTTCGAGTTCGGCCATCGTCGGCGGCAGGATGAAGACGCGGACGAGGTCGGACGCCGCATCGGTCTGTTGAAGCTGCTGCGTCCCCTGCCAGTCGATGTCGAACAGGACGTCGCGCCCATCGTGCAGCGTCGTCTCGACCGGCCCGCGCGGGGTGCCGTAGCGATAGCCGAAGACCTTCGCCCATTCGAGCAGATCGTCGTTCGCCACCAGCGCGTCGAAGCCCGCGTCGTCGACAAAGCGGTAGTCACGGCCTTCGATTTCGCCCGTGCGCGGCGGGCGCGTCGTCGCCGACACCGAGATGACGATGTCGGGGTCGTCGACGAGCAACCGCCGCGACATCGTCGTCTTGCCCGCCCCCGATGGCGACGACAGGACGAACATAAGCCCGCGGCGGTGGAGGTTGGTGGGGGAGCGAGAGAGCATATGCCGTTGTAGCTGCTTGGGTTGATTCCCCGCAACTGCCCCTGTCGCGGGCGCCGCGATCCCCTCTCCTACACCGGGTCCGGCCCGAGCATCGCCTCCGCTCGCACGATCCGCCGAAACCGCGCCTCGTCGATCAGATCGAGCGCCAGCGCCGACTCGAGCAACGTGCCCCCGGACTTGTGCGCGTGCTTGGCGATCTTCGCGGCGTTGTCGTACCCGATCTCCGGCGCGAGCGCGGTCACCAGCATCAGCGAGCGTTCGACGAGTTCAGCGATGCGGGCGCGGTTCGGCTCGGTCCCGGCGACGCAGCGGTCGGCGAAGCTGACGCTCGCGTCAGCGAGCAGGCGGATCGACTGGAGGACGGCGGCGGCGATGACCGGCTTGAACACGTTCAACTCGAGGTGCCCCTGCATCCCGCCGATCGTCACCGTGACATGGTTGCCCATCACCCGCGCGGCGACCATCGTCAGCGCCTCCGCCTGGGTCGGATTGACCTTGCCCGGCATGATCGAGCTGCCGGGCTCGTTCTCGGGCAGGCTGAGCTCGCCCAGCCCCGAACGCGGGCCGCTGCCCAGCAGGCGGAAGTCGTTGGCGATCTTGGTCAGGCTGACCGCGAGGACGTTCAACGCCCCCGACAGCTCGACCATCGTATCGTGGCTCGCCAGCGCTTCGAACTTGTTCGGCGCGGTAACGAACGGCAGGCCGGTCAGCGTCGCGAGTTCGGCGGCGATCGCTTCGGCGAAACCGGCTCGGGTATTGAGGCCGGTGCCGACGGCGGTTCCGCCCTGGGCGAGTTGATACAGGCGCGGCAGCACGGCTTCGACGCGGGCGATGCCGTATTCGATCTGCGCGGCATAGCCCGACACTTCCTGGCCGAGGCTGACGGGCGTCGCATCCTGCATATGGGTGCGCCCGATCTTGATGATGCCGGCCCATGCGGCGGCCTTGGCGGCGAGCGCGGCATGGAGGTGCCTGAGGCCGGGGATCAACCGCGCATCGATCTCGCGGGCGGCGGCGACGTGCATCGCGGTCGGGAAGGTATCGTTCGACGACGCCCCGGCATTGACGTGGTCGTTGGGGTGGACCGGCGATTTGCCGCCGCGCGTGCCGGTCAACAGCTCGTTCGCGCGCCCGGCAATGACCTCGTTCGCATTCATGTTCGACTGGGTTCCCGACCCCGTCTGCCACACGACGAGGGGGAACTGGTCGTCCCATTTTCCGCGCGCAACCTCGTCGGCCGCCTGCTCGATCACCGGCGCGAGGTTGTCGTCGAGGACGCCCATCCGCGCGTTCACCCGCGCCGCCGCCTGCTTGACGAGGCCGAGGGCGTGGACAAGAGGCAACGGCATCCGCTCGCCTGTCTCGGGCACCGCGGCAGCCGGGTCAGTTCCAATCGGGAAGTTGCCGATCGACCGCTGCGTCTGCGCGCCCCAATAGACGGCGGCGTCGACGTCGATGGGACCGAAGCTATCGGTCTCGCTGCGGGTGGTCATGGCTGCTCCGGAAACGGCGTCGGTCGCTGTCTACCGAAGGGTCCACCGCCACGCAATCGGTCGCCCGACTCCCCGGCGGCAACCCTCCGCCCGGGGAGAAGTGTCAAGCTGGCTTGACGAAGTTCACGCGAAGTTCACGCCCACGCGATTATTCTGGCGACGCCGCGCCAAACCAACGAGGCCGAAACCGGTGATGTGCAATGCCCATGATGTCGGCTCGGGGACGACGGCGAGGCTGACACTGTCGATGAACGAGGTCGTGTCGCCATCGGCAATGCCGTTGAAAGCGATCGTATACGAATTGCCCGCGACGACACCGAAGGCACCCGTCGATTTGGCGACGAAACCGCCGAACCCGCTGGTATAGGTGCCAAGCGTCGCGCCGTTGACGGTGACCGTATAGCTATGAGCACCGCCATTGTTGGTCCGGTTGGCGTCGCTCCAATTCAGGCTCAACCCCGACGTGCTGGTGGCGACAACCGTTTGCGACCGAACCTGCGAACCCTGGAGCATACCGTAATAATCGCCGTCTGCGGCGGTCGTGCTGCCCCATGCCGCGCTACCCGAGCGAATCACGCCGCCGGCAGTGCCCCACGCGCCCGCCGGGCACGCACCGCTGCCGAAAGGCAAGCCGTCGTAGCAATAATCGCCGACACCCGCGCCGGCGGCCTCAAAGCTGCCGTCGATGATCGTCGTCGCGCCGGCAATCGCCGGTGCAAGGGCAAGAAGAGCAACGGTAGCGAGACGCGTAAACATACGGAAACTCCCAGGTTAGATTCGATCCTCGCAAGAATCGTGCCATGGACTCAAGTAGTTGATATAATTGAAGCGGCGCAAACGCACGCATAGCCAAGTGTAAAGCCAGCCGACAGATTCGGCGCTATTTCTTCCGGAAACGATCCAGCGTGACGACGTTCGAGCCGTCCTCGATTGGCGGTGGCGGCGGCGGCGCTTCCGTCGGCTCGGCGACCTCGTTGTTTGGCTGGAATTGCAGCGCGAAGTTGACCGCCGGATCGACGAAACCGGTCACGGCAGCGAATGGAATCAACAGCTTGGCCGGAACCTGGTTAAAGCTGAGGCCGATCGTAAACCGCTCGTCGGTGATCGTCAGGTCCCAGTAGCGGTGCTGGATGACAATCGTCATTTCCTCAGGGTAGCGTTCGAGCAGATGCTTGGGCATCTCGACGCCGGGATAGCGGGTGCGAAACGCGATGTAGAAATGGTGCGCGCCGGGCAAGCCGCCTTCCGCGTCGATGCGTTCGAGAACGCGTTGCACAACCGAGCGCAGCGCCGTCTGGACGATCTCGTCGTATGGGATCAGGCTGTCGACGGTGGTGTCGTTCACGGGGGCGCTCCGGGGCTGATCGCTTACGTGGCGTGGACGGTGGAAGCGGTCAAGAGCATTTGCCCCGCCGCCCCTTCCGGGGCGAGATCCAGTGGGGAGCTTCTGTTGCTCGGTGCTCCCCGGACCGCCGGTGTCCGCTTCTGTTGCCCGGTGCGGCCCGGACCGCGCTTTCGGCCAGTGTAACTAAATCCGTGAGGACTTTAGGTTACGCTGCGATTGCGAATGCCTCGTTGTCGTTGGCATTTCTCTGGTTTTGAACGCTTTAACGGCAGTTTCAGGCCGGGCGAAAGCAGTCGTCGTTCAATACACGTCGATCCTATTTCGGCCCCATGTCCTCCCCGCGACAACCGGGAGTCGAGTGGTGGAGCCGCCGGGTACCGCCCCCGGGTCCGCTGTACCTAGTTCACGATACGATTTATCGCCATAGCTGCCCGTTACCGGGACGCACTATGCATATAGCGCGAACGCGCGGTTGGTTCCAGTGGCTCATGGCGACGCCCGTCTCGAACCTCTGGGTCAAGCGGCGGTCCGCAACCGCGTGACGACACGTTCGACGATCGGGGTGAACACCGACGGCGGGGCAACCACCGGGGCCGCCCCAGTCGTCAGATAATTATCGAGCATCGTCTGGTTGATCTCGTCCCACTCATACCGGCGGCTGAGCGCGAGGCCGGCCTCACCCGCCGCCGCCGCCGCGCGGTCGTCCGTCACATAGGCCGTTAGCGCTGCCGCATAGCCGTCGATATCGCCGGGCGTCACAAGCATCCCCGAACTGCCGTGGTGGACGAGGCTGCGCGTTCCGGTCGCATCGGCCCCGACGACGGGAAGGCCGCAGGCCATCGCCTCGAGCGTGACATTGCCGAACGTCTCGGTCGTCGACGGGTTGAACAGCATATCCGATGACGCATAGGCGCGCGCCAGGTCCGCCCCCGCAAGTTGGCCGGTGAAGATCGCCGACGGCATCCGCGCTTCCGCCCATTCACGGGCGAGACCGTCGCCGACGATCAGGACGCGATGGGCGACGCCGTTGGCGCGCAGCCGGTTCACCGCGTCGGCAAATACGTCGAGACCCTTTTCCATGACGAGCCGTCCAACAAAAGCGATGACGCGCTCGTGGTCGCCGATCCCCAGCCCGCGCCGCCAGTCGAGCGAGCGGCGACCCGGGTTGAACACGTCCTTGTCGACGCCGCGGCTCCAGATCTTGACATTATCGTGCATCCCGTCGGCGCGAAGCTGGTCGGCCATGCTTTCCGACGGAGCGTAGACGACGGGCAGGTCGGCATACAGCCGCCGCATGACGTCACCGAGGATCGCGTCGACCCATTCGGGCATCCCGT
>JANYFA010000098.1 GCA_025362895.1 Sphingomonadaceae bacterium
CCGAGGACGACGCCGGGAAAGCGGTTGCGGCGCACGTAATCGCGCAGGCCGACAACCATCGCGTGATAGATATCGGCGGGGTCGTCGTCGCGGGCGGCGATCGTCCCCGGCGTGCAGGTCCAGCCGCCCGCGCTTCGCCTCCAACGCGTCGTCACCAGCGCCTCGTCCCAATCGGGCAGTTGCGCGGCAAGGGTCCGGTCGGCGTTGACGACGAAGCTCGCCCCGTCGAACACCAACTCGTCCTGCCCGCCGACGCGGTTGAGATAAATAAGCGGCAGCCCCGTCTCGACGACCCGCGACACGCTCAGGCTCAGCCGCCGGTCATCCTTGCCGACCTCGAACGGCGAGCCGTTGGGAACGATCAACATCTCCGCCCCCGTCTCGGCGAGGCATTCGGTAACGTCGGGGGTCCAGATGTCCTCGCAGACCGGCACCCCCAGCCGCACCCCGCGAAAGGTCAGCGGCCCCGGCAGCGGCGCGCTGGCAAAGACACGCTTCTCGTCGAACGTCCCGTAATTGGGCAGGTCGTGCTTGCGCGTGATCCCGGTGACGCGCCCGCCATCGAGGAGCGCGACGGCATTATACAGCTTGCCCCCGTCGACCCACGGCAGCCCGACCAGCAGCCCCGGCCCGCCGTCCGCCGTCGCCGCCGCCAGCCGGTCGAGCTCGGCGGCGCACGCGGCGACAGCGGCGGGTTTGAGGACGAGATCCTCGGGCGGATAGCCGATCAGCGACAGTTCGGGAGTCACCACCAAATCGACCGCCCCCGCCGCCACGCGAGCGGCGAGCATCGCATCCGCATTGCCGCGCAAGTCGCCGACGCTCGCGTTCGATTGGTGCAGGGTGATCGTCAGCGTGTCGGGGATCAGCGTGTTGGGGGTCAGCGTGTCGTACATGGCTGCGATGTAGGCGGCGCGCGACGCATGGGCAACGTCAGCGCCCCGCGGCCTTCGCGCTTGTGACCATCGCCCGCACATCGGCGAGCAGCGCGGGCGCGTCGTAGACGATGCCGTGCTTGATCGTCCACCGGATGCCACCGACGCGCTTCGACCGGTTCGTCGCGGGATCGAGGCGGATGAAGCCGGTGCCGTACAGCGTCTTGAAATTGGCGAGCGGGTTCTCTGGTGCGATGACAAGGTCGGCGGCCATGCCGACGCGGACCAGGCCGAAGTCAGGCTCGACGTGCTTCGGATCCATCAGCGTCCGCGCGCCATTGATTGTCGCCGAGCGGATCACTTCGAGCGGCGCGAAACCCGCTTCCTGCAGCAGCTCGAACTCCTGCAAATAGCCGAATCCCCAGATCTGATAGATGAAGCCCGAGTCCGACCCCGTCGTCACCCGCCCACCCATGTTCTTGTAATCGTTGATCAGCGTCATGTAGCGGTGGAAGAAATTGCGCCACGTCACCTCTTCGGCTGTCGTCCAGTTATAGAAATACGATCCGTGATTATCGCGGTTCGAGCTGAAATAATCGGTCATCGACGGCAAGGTGTATTCCGCCTGCCAGTCGGCATTGCGCGCGTGCATCAGGTCGCGTGACGCGGAATAGATCGTGAACGTCGGGTCGAACGTCACGCCGGTCACCTTTTGCGCCGCGAGATAGTCGCGCCATTCGGGGCTGCCAGGCTCGTACACCTGATCCCAGATCGTCGCGATACCGCCGAAACGGTCGGCTTCGTCATTATAATTATACCCCGGCGGAGATGCCTGAAGACGGCGGTCCTTCAGCAGCGATTCGAAGTGCCCATAAAAATGCGTCACCGTCCCCAAACCCGCCGCCGCCGCATCGCGCGCGTTGAAATCGGCGACATTGGGCTGCGATAAATGCGCGACGGTGCCAAGGCCGAGCTTCTTGGCCTCGTCGATCGCGGCGCGGTCGATCACCGGGGTCTCGTCGCCCTTGTTGAAGAACTTGATGCCATCGACGCCCGCGCGCGCGGCCCAGCGAACCCATGCGCGCGCCTTGTCGGGGGTGTCGACGCGGCCCTCGTTCCAGCCGCTGCCAAGCGTTTGATAGGTGAACAGCGTCGGCGCGACGAGGGTCCCGATGGCACTCGCGCGCTTGTCGGTGACGGCATGGGCGACGTCTTCGCCATACAGCGGGACGCCGCGCACCGTCGTCACCCCGCTCGCGAGCCACAGCTTGTACGCATAGGCGGGGTCGGGGGCCTTGGCCGGGTTACCCTGATGGCCGTGCATATCGACGAAGCCGGGGAGGACATACATGCCCGTCGCATCGATCTCCCGGGCTGCGCCGTGCGGGTCGCGGTCGGGCTTCATCGCGAGCCCCGGCGTGCCGGCCGGCAGGATATCGGCAATGCGTCCGTTCCGGACGACGATGTCGGCGGGGCCATAAGGCGGGGCCCCGTCGCCGGTGATGATCGTCGCGCCACGAATGACGAGCAACGGATAGGGGCCGCTCCCGCTTTCCGCCGCGACGGGTGAAGCGGCGAGAAAGGTAAGTAGTGCGACCAGTCTGATCATGTGTGCCCCCGCGATCGTGGCGGTACTACACCACACTCGGCATCGGTACGAAAGCGGAGAGCCGACGTCATCCGGTCACTGTGTGGGCGGGGATGACGACGGCGAATGGGCGCGCTACTACATGGCTATGGCCCCGACCCCGATCATCTGCGCGCTGATCGGTTATGTCCTCGGGGCGATCCCGTTTGGGTTGCTGCTGACGCGGGCCTTCGGGGCGGGCGACCTGCGGTCGATCGGGTCGGGCAATATCGGCGCGACCAACGTGCTGCGGACCGGGCGCAAGGGGTTGGCGGCGGCGACGTTGCTCCTCGACGGCGGCAAGGGGGCGGTCGCTGTTCTGCTTGCCCGGCACTTCACACACGACGAACACGTCGCCGCGATCGCGGGCTTTGCCGCGTTCGGCGGGCATTTGTTCCCGCTGTGGCTCAACTTTCGCGGCGGCAAGGGGGTGGCGACGATGCTCGGCGTGACGCTCGCGGCGTGGTGGCCCGCCGGGGTCGCGGCGCTGCTCGTGTGGCTGACGGGGGCGCTGGTAACCCGCTTCTCGTCGGTCGGTGGGATGCTGGCGGCGCTGGCGGCCCCGGCGATCCTTGCGGCCGGCGTGGCGAGCGGGGCCACTTGGCTGCCGCCCGGCGCGGCACGATGGCTGGTCGTTCTGCTGGCGATGGCGGTGCTGCTCATCCTCAAGCACGCCGACAATATCGGCCGCCTGCGCGCGGGCACCGAGAGCAGGATCGGCGCGAAATGACCGCGCTGTTCGCCCGCGCCGCGCCCACGCACTTCGCCGCATCGCTGGCCAGTGCCGACGACGTCGCCCGCCTGCGGCTGATCCGCAGCGACAATATCGGCCCGGTAACGTACCGCCAGCTTCTCCGGCGCTTCGGCACGGCGGGGGCGGCGCTGGCGGCGCTGCCCGACCTCGTGCGGCGCGGTGGCGGCGCGCTCCGCGCGGCGGGGGGCGGGGGCGGCGGCAGCGCCCGTATCGCGACCGACGCCGAGGCGGAGATCGCGGCGGTGACAGCTTTCGGCGGGCGCTTCGTTTTCGTCGACGACGCCGATTATCCCTTCCTCCTCGCCCGCACCGAATCCGCCCCGCCCCCGCTGGCGGTGAAGGGCGACGTTCGCCTGTTCGACCGCCCGGCGGTGGCGATGGTCGGCGCGCGCAATTCGAGCGCGGCGGCGGTGCGCTTCGCCCGCGAACTGGCGGCCGAACTGGCGGCGAACGACCTCGTCGTCGTGTCGGGACTGGCCCGCGGCATCGACGCGGCGGCGCATTGGGGGGCGCTGAGCGGCGGCACGATCGGCGTCGTCGCGGGCGGGTTGGACGTTGTCTACCCGCCGGAAAATGCCGAGTTGCAGGGCCGCACCGCCGCCGAGGGGCTAGTCATCGCCGAGACTGCGTTCGGCACCAGCCCGCAGGCGCGCCACTTCCCCCGCCGCAACCGAATCATCGCCGGGTTGTGCGTGGGCACCGTCGTCGTCGAGGGGGCGCTCAAGTCGGGGTCGCTCATCACCGCGCGCATCGCCGCCGAGGCCGGGCGCGAGGTGATGGCGGTGCCGGGCTCGCCGCTCGACCCGCGCGCGAAGGGTGCAACGCGCTGATCCGCGAGGGCGCGACGCTGATCCAGACGGCGGCGGACGTCATCGAGGCGCTGGGCACCGTCGGCGGCGACCTCGGCGGCCGGCTGTTGTCGCCCGACGCGGCGTGGGACGCAGGGCCGCTCGCGGTCGAGGCCGACGACGCGACACGCGACGAGATCGTCCGCCTGTTATCGCCGGTCCCGGTCGCGATCGACGAACTGGTGCGCCAGTCGGGGTGCGCGAGCGCGACGGTGGCGGGCGCCCTGCTCGACCTCGAACTCGCGGGGCGGATCGTGCGCCACGCGGGTGGGCGGGTGGCGCGGGCCGGGTAGCGCCGACCGGGTAGCGCCGGCCGGGTAGCGACCGCCTGGCACATCCGGCAATCGCCCTCCCCTTGCGCCCCACCCCATATAGCGCGTAGGGGCCGCCGCGCTTGGCCTAGCGGAGACGTGCATGGAACTTGTCATCGTCGAATCGCCGGCCAAGGCCAAGACGATCAACAAATACCTCGGCTCGAATTACATCGTGCTGGCGAGTTACGGCCATGTCCGCGACCTGCCGCCGCGCGACGGGAGCGTCGAAACCGACAACGGCTTTGCGATGCACTGGGAGCTGTACGCCGACAAGGCACGCCAGCTGAAGGCGATCGCCGACGCGGCCAGGACGGTCGACCGCGTCATCCTCGCCACCGACCCCGACCGCGAGGGCGAGGCGATCGCGTGGCACCTGCTCGAATGGATGACCGCGAAGAAGGGTCTGCTCCCCAAGGGCGGCGCGACCCGCGTGACGTTCAACGAGATCACCAAGCCCGCCATCATCGCGGCGATGGCCAAGCCCCGCGACGTCGATGGACCGCTCGTCGACGCCTACCGGGCGCGGCGCGCGCTCGACTATCTCGTCGGCTTCAACCTGTC
>JANYFA010000099.1 GCA_025362895.1 Sphingomonadaceae bacterium
CGCCGACGCGGTCATGGTCGCGCGCGGCGATCTCGGCGTCGAACTGCCGCCGGAGCAGGTCCCCCCGGCGCAGAAGCGGATCGTCGCGTTGGCGCGGGCGATGGGCAAGCCGGTCGTCGTCGCGACGCAGATGCTCGAATCAATGATCTTGTCGCCGACACCGACCCGCGCCGAGGTCAGCGACGTCGCCACGGCGATCTATGACGGGGCGGATGCGGTCATGCTGTCGGCCGAAAGTGCGGCGGGGGCGTGGCCCGTCGAGGCGGTGGAGATGATGGACGCCATCGCGCGGACGACTGAGGCCGATCCGCAATATTACGGGCGCGTCCACTTCACCGAAACCGCGACCGCCCCAACCACCGCCGACGCGATAAGCGCCGCCGCAGCGCAAGTCGCGCGCACGATCGGCGCGAAGGCGATGGTGTGCTTCACGATTTCGGGATCGACCGCGCGGCGCGCAGCGCGCGAGCGCGGAGGAAGCGGGAGTGGGGGGGGCGGGGTACCGATCCTGTGCCTGACGCCGGTCCACGCGACGGCGCGGCGGCTGGGGCTGGTCTGGGGCGTCCATGCAGTGGTCACCCGCGACGTCGCCACCTTTGAGGCGATGGTCGACAAGGCGAAGCGGATGGCCCTGCGAACGCAGATTGCACGCGGCGGCGACCTTCTCGTCCTGATCGCCGGAGTGCCGTTCGCGACGCCGGGAACGACGAACGTCGTCCATGTCGTGCGGCTGTCGGGGAGCGAACTGGACGGGCGGCGCTAGAAACTTCCCACGCCAAGGGCGGGCGCCGCTTCAGTCGCCGGTCATCAGCCGGTCGACGAGTTGCTTGACCGTGGGCACAAAGCCATTGGAATAAAACGGATCCTGCGCGAAACGAAACGCGCTGTGACCGCCGAACATCAGGTTCGCCTCCGTATCGCCGCCGTGGGCAATGTCCTGGAGCGTCTTCTGGATGCAGAAGCTGCGCGGGTCAGCGAGGCGTCCGGTCGAATTGCTCTCCGAATCAGCCCAGCTGCTGAAGCCGCACTGGCTGAGACAGCCCATGCAGTCGCTCTGGTCCTGGCGAATGACGCCCTTGTCCTCGGGCGTCACGAACACGAGCGTATTGTCGGGGGTCTTGAGCGCCTCCGAATGGCCTAGCGCGCCCCATTCGCGGGCGCGGAGCAGATCGTCGCGGGTGACGTAGTATTTCTTCCGCCCGACCCCGACGTCGAGCAGGAACTGGTGGTCGCCGGTCGCGGTCGTGCTGAACGCGATCTGGCGCTGCGACCGTGCCTCGAGCGCGCGGATGTACGGGTTGCGAACCGCGCTCGAGTAAAACCCGGTCGGCGAGAATTTGTGGAGAAGGATGTCACCCGCCTTCAGCGTCAGCAGCCGGTCCTTCCACCCCTGCGGGATCGGGCTTTCGACCGTCAGTAGCGGGCGGGTGCCGAACTGAAAGACAATCTGGCCAAGCTCGGGGTTGTTCAGCCAGTCGGTCCATTCGCGCAGGGCCCAGACCCCGCCGGCCATGACGATCGGGACGGTGTCCGGAATGCCGCTCTCGCGCATGACGGCGCGCAAATCGCGGACGCGGGGAAGGGGGTCCTGAGGCGCGCGCGGGTCCTCGGCATTCGACAGGCCGTTGTGGCCTCCGGCAAGCCACGGGTCCTCGTACACCACGGCGCCGAGCCATTCGGCGGCCTTGCTGTACGCCCGCTTCCACAGTGCGCGAAAGGCACGGGCACTGCTGATGATAGGGTAGTAATGAACCTCGTACTGAGCGGCGATCTCGCTGAGCTTATACGGCATCCCCGCGCCGCAGGTAACGCCGTTGACGAGACCACGGGTCCGTTCGAGGACGCCGTGGAGGACGCGTTGCGCCCCGCCCATCTCCCACAACACGTTGATGTTGATGGCGCCAAGGCCGCGCCGTAGTTCCGCCGACGCCATGTCATAGGCGCGCTCGACCTGCTGGACTGCCCCTTCGATGGCATAACCGACAAGTTCCTCGTGGCGGTCGCGGCGGCTGAGCGCGGCATAGATCTGCGGGATGATGCGCCCGGTCGGGTCATAGCTGTCGGCGTTGACCGCGCTGATCGTACCGACGCCGCCCGCCAGCGCCCACGCGCCAGACGACAGATGGTTGGTCGCCGCGACGCCTTTGCCACCCTCGACGAGCGGCAGGACGTTACGCCCACCCATCATCACCGCGTTCAAACCGTTGAGCATCGATCGCCCTTATGAGAAAACTAGGGCTTAGCATATACGTGGTCCGGCGCACAAAGGCGCGTACAAATGGTCACGGAGACGCGCGGTGCTGACGGTTGCAATCGCCCAGATCGCACCGGTGTAGCTTGATCGAGACGCCACACTGGCGAAGGTCGTCGCGTGGATCGACCGCGCCGCTGCAGCGGACTGCGGCCTCGTCGCGTTCGGCGAGGCGCTGGTTCCGGGTTACCCGTTTTGGCTGGAGTGGACCGGTGGCGCGCGCTTTGACGACACCTCGCAAAAGGACCTGTTTGCGTATTACTCGGACCAGGCAGTTGGCATCAATCGGGGTGACCTGACCGCCGTCTGCGCCGCCGCAGCGCGCGGAAAGGTCGCAGTAGTCATTGGCGTCATCGAGCGCGCCGCCGACCGGTCGGGGCACAGCCTGTATTGCGCCGCCGTCCACATCACGGCCGACGGACGGATCGCGTCGGTCCACCGCAAGCTCGTCCCGACCTATGAGGAGCGCTTGGTCTGGGCCCCGGGCGACGGCAACGGCCTCGTCGTTCACCCGGTCGGCGACTTCACCGTCGGCGCGCTCAACTGCTTCGAGAACTGGATGCCGCTCGCCCGCGTTGCACTTCAGGCGCAAGGTGAAGACCTCCATATCGCGATCTGGCCCGGGAACACCCGCAACACCGACCGCCTGACACCGGTCTTGGCGATGGAGGGGCGCAGTTATGTCCTGTCGGCGTCCGCTCTCCTGCGCCGGAGCGACGTTCCGCCGGCGCATCCGCTTGCCGCGATGTTCGCCACCTGCCCCGACGTGCTGGCCGACGGCGGCTCGTGCATCGCCGCGCCCGACGGGACATGGGTGATGCCGCCGACCACGGGAGAGGTCCTGCTGACCGCGACCCTCGACCCCCGCGAAGTCCGGCGCGCCCGGCAAAACTTCGATCCCGCCGGCCATTATTCGCGGCCCGATGTCACCCGTCTGACCGTCGACCGGCGGCGGCAGGGGTTGGCGACGTTCATCGACGCCGCGTGAACGAAAAGGGCCGCGCCGTTGCCGGCGCGGCCCTCGTCATGCGGTGGTCAACAGACTAGTCGCGGTCGCCGACGATGAAGTTCGGAGCGAAAACCGGCTCGCCTTCCGGCTCGCGCGCTGGCCGCGGACCGCGGTCATCGCTGCGCGGGGCACCACCGTCGCGGCGCGGGCCACGGTCACCGCCCCCGCGGTTCCCGCCACGGTCGCCGCCGCCACCGCCGTCACGGCGCGGACCGCGATCGTTGCGCGGACCACGGTCGGGACCGTCCTCGCGCGGCGGGCGGGTGTCGGCAATTTCCTCACCGGTCGTCTGGTCGACGAGACGCATCGACAGGCGGACCTTGCCGCGGTCGTCGATGCCGAGGACCTTAACCTTGACCGGCTGGCCCTCGGTGAGGACCTCGCTGACCTTGGCGACGCGCTCGTTCTTGATCTCGCTGATGTGAACGAGACCGTCCTTCGACCCCATGAAGTTCACGAACACGCCGAAATCGACCATCGACACGACCTTGCCGTCGTAAACCTTGCCGACCTCGGCCTCCTGGGCGATGCCCATGATCCACTTCTTGGCGGCTTCGATCTGCGCCGGGTCGGAGCTGGCGATCTTGACCGTGCCGTCGTCCTCGATGTTGACCTTCGCCCCGGTGGTGGCGACGATCTCGCGGATGATCTTGCCGCCGGTGCCGATGACGTCGCGGATCTTCGCCTTGTCGATCTGGAAGCTCTCGATGCGCGGCGCGTGGGCGCTCATCTCGGTCCGCGTCGTGTCGAGCGCCTTCGCCATCTCGCCGAGGATATGCTCACGCCCGGCCTTCGCCTGGTCGAGGGCGACCTTCATGATCTCCTCGGTGATGCCCGCGACCTTGATGTCCATCTGGAGCGCGGTGACGCCCTCCGACGTCCCGGCGACCTTGAAGTCCATGTCGCCCAGATGATCCTCGTCGCCAAGGATGTCGCTGAGGACGGCGAACTCCTTGCCCTCGAGGATCAAGCCCATCGCGATCCCCGCGACCGGACGGATCAGCGGAACGCCCGCGTCCTGTCCGACATCACCGAGTCGAACGGCAGTTCGTCGATGGCGACGGTGTGCGGCGCGAGCCTCGCGCTGATGGACGCGGGCGTTCCGCTGATCCGTCCGGTCGCGGGGATCGCGATGGGCTTGATCCTCGAGGGCAAGGAGTTCGCCGTCCTCAGCGACATCCTTGGCGACGAGGATCATCTGGGCGACATGGACTTCAAG
>JANYFA010000127.1 GCA_025362895.1 Sphingomonadaceae bacterium
TCTTTTGGCTTCGCCCGGAAGCCCCTTGCCGATCGCCGTCTCGACATATTCGGCATAGTCGCGCTCGCCATTGAGCGCACTGGTCGCATCCATCAGGCGGAACACGTCGAGCATCGCCTGATCGTCGAGCTTCTGCGCGTCGCGGAACAACAGCAGCGCGTCGCGCCAGTTGGTCGGGGTCGGGTACGCCGACACAAGATCCATCGACGCGGTCGTAACTTCGTTGGTCAACTTCCCGTCAACGGCGAGCTTCAACACGTTGCGATACAGGTTTTCGTCGGCAGGCTTGCCGGTTCCCGTGCTCGCGGTGATCGCCTTACGCAGCGTCGCGATCGCCTGAGGGTTCTGCTTCTGCCGAGCGTACAGCACCGCCAGGTTCGTCAGCACATCGGTATCGGTCGGCATCAGCGCAGCCAACTGCTCATAATAGGCCGTTGCCCCGGCATAATCGTTGCCGGTCAGCGCTATGCTCGCGAGGTTACGAAGATACTTCGGCTTCTCCGTCGCCGGCAGGAATTCGCTGCCAATCGCCGACTTCAGCGCTTCGACCATCAGGGCATTGTCCTTGGTCTTGCTCGCGATCCCCAGCTTCATTTGGGCGATGAAGAACTGGTCGGTCGAGTTTAGGTTGGGAACCGCTTCCGCGAGCCGAACCTGCGCCAGCGCGCCCGGCAGGTCGCCTGCAGATTCGAGCTTCTGCTCCATTTGCAACATCGGACGAACCGCCTTCGAGATATTCTTGGCATCGACCGCGCCGGCCGCCGGGGCCGCGGCGGGAGCAGCGTCGGCCTTCTTCGCAGCGACGGGGGCGGCAACGGCGACGATGGCGAGTGCCGCCGCAAGGGCAAGACGTGAACTGGACATGTTGGTTTCTCCCAAGGATCTTTGTACCAAGCGCTAAGCCGCGCTCGTGTTCCGGTCAATCGGCGCGCACGGCTGAACCGTGATTGAACTTCGCGTCGACAGGTTGCACCCAACTTATCAGCTCGCCAAACCGTTATCCGCACAAGTCTCGTAGTGGTTTTTTTGAGGAGAGCCGCGCCGCAGACGCCATCACGACAAACGAACACTCGCCGCGACAGCAGTTCACAGTTCCCTATCACGCCATCGCGCTCTAAGCCCGGCAGATGCTCGCTGTTCTCTCCCCTGCCAAGTCGCTCGACCTCGATTCGCCATTTCCAACGGTCGACGCCACCGTCCCTCGTTTCGCCGTCGACGCTGCGACCCTCGCCAGGGCGGCGGCAAAGCTGTCGGCGAAGACATTGGCCAAGCGAATGCACATTTCGGCAGCGCTCGCCGAAGTCAACGTCGCGCGCTTCCACAGCTTCGATCCTGATGCCGCCGCCACCGCGACCCGGCCTGCCGTCTACACGTTCGATGGCGATGTCTATGCCGGTCTCGACGGCCCAACGATGGACGCCGCGACACGCGATTTCGCGCAAGCCCATGTCCGCATCCTGTCGGGACTTTACGGCCTGTTGCGCCCGCTCGACCTGATGCAGCCGTACCGGCTCGAAATGGGAACCGATTTTGGCATCAGGCGCAAAAAGACGCTCTACGCCTATTGGGGTGATCGGATCGGGGCGGCGCTCGCCGGCGACCTTGATGGTCACGCCAATCCCACGCTCATCAACCTCGCCAGTGTCGAGTATTTCCGCGCCGTAGCCATCGCCCGCTTGCCCGGGCGCGTCATTACGATCGATTTCCGTGATGATCACGACGGTACGTTGCGCTTCAACACCTTTATCGCCAAGCGCGCGCGTGGCAGCATCGCCCGCTTCATGTGTGACCACCGCCTCGACCGACCCGAGGGGCTCAAGGATTTCACCACCGACGGTTACCGCTACGACGCGGGGCGTTCGGACGACGATCGCTGGTTATTTGTGCGAGCTGCAACTATACAAAGATCGCGGCTTTAGAATTATCCGCGGCCCAATAGCGCGTCGGACTGCGTTCAGAACGGTTTTTACGTGGGAACGATCCAGCTTGCGGCTCCGCCGTCATGCGCTCCTAGGGTTGGCGATGGTGGAACCGCTATCTGACCTCAGGACCTGGCTCCACCAGACTATCAGCGCAAAGGCGATAGCGAACACCGTATTCGAGACCGCGTTCAGCGCAAAGACTGTGGCGATCGAAGTGATACTATCGACGACGTACCAGACGAGCACGGCCGCTGTTAGACGCCGCCATAGCGAGCACGCGACGGGCCTATCCAAGCGGTGCAACACCGATGTCACCGCGAGCAACGTCAACCCCCAGCCGAGCGTAACGGCACCCATCAGCGCGACCGCGAAGCGCAACGGCGCGTCCATCGACGAATGATCACCCCCCATAATAGCAAACAACGCGCGCGATGGGGCGTCCGTCAGAGGCGAAACAGCCCCGATGAGCACCACGCCGAAGACGATAACGACCCAGCACCAGCGCGCCATCATAGCTTGAGCAACTTCGGACATAATCGCCTCCACATATGTAGTGCATGCTACATGGCACGATTATGAAGCAGGTGCTACAGGAGCTTTGATGCCTACGAGGTCCGTCAGCAAGCGACAGCCACGCTCCCCGACGGGGGACAATGGATTGTCACGGGCCCAACGGCGCGCCGCGCTGTTGGCGGCGATGGCCGACCACCTCCTCGTTCATGGTCTGGAAGAATCGCCCCTCCGCGCCCTCGCCGCAGCAGCCGGAACCAGCGACCGAATGCTTATCTATTATTTCACCGATCGCAGCACGCTGATGACCGACCTGCTCGATTTTACCGCGTCGCGGTTGGCGACACTGCTGGCCGACGGCAACGGGCAGCGCAGGCCCTATTCAATTTTATTGTCATGGCTTTGGTCGATGACACAGGCACCCGCCTTCCGTCCGTACATGCTATTGTTCGTTGCGCTCGCTGCTGCCGCCGGTCGCGGTGAGGAGCCGTACAGAACGGCGGCCGGACGGATCGCGCAGGCGTTCATCGACTGGGTTGCCGCGCGGCTCGACGCCGATGACGACGTTCGACATGCGCAAGCAACACTTCTCCTTGCCACCCTCGACGGCCTGTTTTTACTCGACTGCGTCGGATGTAATGCCGAAGCAGAAATAGCCATGACGATTGCCGGGGACAGACACTGACCCGCTCAACCTTCATTCAAGTCGAGTGCTTGGCCACCTCATGAAATCGCCGTGAGATGCGATGCTTCTTCGCGCGTTTCACCGAGAGGCAGATCAGGTAAACATTTTTTCATCGTGACGGCGGACCGACAATTCCGAAACGAAAAGGGCCGGGCGTTGCCGCCCGGCCCTTCGTCGTTGAATGAGAAGAAGTTTAGTTCTTCTTCATCGCGTCGGCTTTGGCGTCCATCTTGGCGGCGGTCGCCTTGGCATCGGCCTTCATCGTGTCGGCGGTCTTCGACGCGTCGGTCTTCATTGCGTCGGCCTTCGCCTTGGCGGTGTCGACCATCGCGTCGGCTTTCTTGGCAGTCGCGTCGGTCATGGCGCCAGCGTCGGCCTTGGCGGCGTCGACGACACCGTCGGCCTTCGTCTTCATCGCGTCGGCAGCGGCGTCGACCGTGGTCGTCGCCGTCATCGAGCTATCGGTCGCGGCGGGAGCAGCGGCATCGGTCGTGGTGGTGGTTGTCGTCGTGGCGGCGTCCTTCTTCCCGCATGCGCCGAGGAGGGCGATGCTGGCAACGGCGGCGATCGTGATGAAGGTCTTCATGATTAATTCCTTACGTGACAATGATGCGTGAGTTACGCGGAGGGTTCCATAGCGAAAATGTCGTGCGATGCGAAGCGTCAATGTGACTGGCCGATTAACGAGGCTTTCGGTCGCAGCCGCGTCACTGGTTGGCGTACACCTCGTTGCCCACGAACCCCATCTTGGTGACACCAGCCTGCTGTGCCGCTGCCATGACGCGGTCGACGATTTCATATTTTGCCAGCGCATCGGGCTTCAGACGAAGCTCGGGCTCCTTCGGCAGCAACTTCGTCTGCTTCATGTAGCCGACGAGCTGCGGCAGCGAGACTTCCTTGTCGTTCCAGTAAATCGCGCCGAGGAAATCGATGTTGACCTGGTTAAAATCGGGCTTGACGTCCTGCGGATTTGGGTTCGGCGGCGGAACGTCCAGCTTCACCGCATGCGTCTGAATCGGAATGGTAATGATGAACATGATGAGAAGAACCAGCATGACGTCGATCAACGGCGTCGTGTTGATGTCCATCATGGGTGCGCCTTCGTCGCCGCCCCCGCCAACACTCATCGACATGGTCTGGTAAACTCCCTGCGGGGCCGGACAATGACCGGCCCCGTATAGTGGTTGGTCTGGCTCAACGCTCGGTGATCGTGCCCGCTGGCGGTTCGGAGATGAAGCCGATCTTCTGGAACCCGGCCTTCTGCAGCGTGTAGATCACGCCGCCGACACACCGGTATTCCATGTTGGCATCACCGCGGATGTGCACCTCGGGCAGTTCGGTCTTCGACCCTGCTGCCTTCTGCTTGGCAATCTCATCGCGGAGCTTCGCCACGGAGAGATCGAGCAGTTCCTGCTTCGATGCGATCCTCTTCTGACCGATGTAGGTGTTGCAGCTCCCATCGACCGACAACAGCATGTTCTCGGGCTTGGTCGTCGTCGGCAGGTTGACAACCTTGGGAAGCGACAGCGGCACCGTCTGGATAACGACGGGAACCGTGATCAGGAAGATGATGAGCAGAACCAACATGACGTCGACGAGCGGCGTCGTGTTGATCTCAGTCATCGGCGATTCTTCGCCGCTTTCCGATGGCGATCCGACATTCATCGACATGGGCTAGACCCTCTGGCAGACGATCAACGAGCGATCGCGGGCTTGGCGACTACGACCTGATCCGACGGGACGCGCGCGCCCGACATCAGATAACCGTGCACATCCGACGCGAAGTCGCCGAGCTTTTCGGTCACGTTCTTGTTGCGACGGATGAGGTAGTTGTATCCGAGCACGGCGGGAACGGCGACGAACAGGCCGAGCGCGGTCATAATTAGCGCCTCACCGACCGGGCCGGCGACCTTGTCGATCGACGCCTGACCGGCGATGCCAATATTGATCAGCGCGCGGTAAATACCGATGACGGTACCCATCAGGCCGACGAAAGGAGCGGTCGACCCGACCGAGGCGAGGAAGGCGAGGCCGCCCTGCAGCTTCGACACGACGCTCGCGTTCGAACGGTTGAGCGCCATCGTTACCCACTCATGCTGATCGATCTTGTCGGTCAGGCGGCCTTCGTGGTGCTCCGACGCGCGCAGGCCGTCATCGACGATCTGGCGGAAAGCACTGTTCTTGCCGAGCTTGTTGGCGCCGTCCTTAAGGCTGGGCGCGGCCCAGAACTTCTTCTCGAGATCGGTCGCGTCGGCAAGCACCTTCCGCTGGTCCCACCACTTAGTCAGGATGATGTACCACGACCCGAGCGACATGATGACAAGAACGCCAAAGATCGCCTGGGTGATGATGCCGCCCTGCTCAAGCGCCTGCATCAGGCCGTAGGGGTTGGTCGTCGCAACGGTTTCCATCGAATTTTCCTTAAATCTGTGCGTGTTCGGGTTACGGAAGCGCCCGCCCGGCAGATGCCGGATGGGCGCAAAGACTTACTTCGACGTAATCTGCCACTTGATCGGCATCGCCTTGGTCGACGCGACCGGCTGACCATTCTGCAGCGCCGGTTTGAACCGGAACCGCCGCTGGGCGAGCTGGCACGATTTCTCATCGAGCTTTGGAAAGCCACTCGATGTCGCCACCGAGCAACTATCAACGCGGCCCGCCGTATTGATCGACACGGTGATGACCGTGCGGCCCTGCTCCTCGGCACGCAGCGATGCGGGCGGATAGTCATCCTCCGACACCGTCGTCGAGCTTCCGATCGCCGAAGCGGCCTGGGTCGGCCCAGTCGGCGCCGGTGGCGCGACCGGAGCCTCGACATGAATAGGCGCGGGCGGCGGGCTCGACTGAAAGCTTTGCGTAGAGATCGTCGGCGGCGGCGGTGAATCGGTCGCGACATCGACGATCGGCGGCGGCACGAACGGAGGAATTTCCTGCGTCTTCGGCGGCGGTGGCGGCGGCTCATCGGGCAGCTTGACCTGCTCCTTGATGTTCACCGACTTCAATGGGTCGACAATATGCTTGATCGCCTTCAGCGCGAGGCCGGTGATCAATGCATAGCCGAGGAAGACATGGATGATAATGGCCGCGCCAAGCGCGAACATCCGTCCCCGGCTCATTCCCTGATCCGCGTAAGCCATGACTTAAGCTAAACTCCCTGAATTGACGGGCGCGGATCGACGCCCAAAAATCGGAGGGGAAACGAAACGATCGACCCCTCAGCAGCCCGGCGACCCGCTATTAATTACGTTCGCCACCGTGATGATGACGGAATAGTAGCTGTCGGCCCGCTCCGCCGCAAC
>JANYFA010000122.1 GCA_025362895.1 Sphingomonadaceae bacterium
AGCTCTGCGCCGCGTGCGCCCGCCCGTTCACCTGGCGCAAGAAGTGGGAGCGCGATTGGGAAAACGTCCGCTATTGCTCGGACAAGTGCCGGGCAAAGGGAGCGGGCCCGGCGTAACTTTACAAACTTCACACGCCCACGCTCTGCACGCGAAACCACCGTCATCGCGGCGAGTGACAAACCGGCGACCGCTTAAAGCACCAGCGTCGTGTCTATCAAAAATCGCCGCTGTAGGAAACAGGTTTCGCGCCTGTCAGAGCGCTGTCGGCACCCAGACGTAACCGTCGCCTTTCGCCGCGACCTTGCCGACGCCCGGATAGGGGAAATGCGGCGCGAAGATCAGTTCGTGGCTGGCGGCGAGGCGCGCGAGTTCGGCGCGGCGCGTCGCCTTACCCGCTGCAGGGTCCGAATCGAAGCCCATCACCCAGTCGGGTTTCGTGAGCGACACGATCGTCGAGTGCGCGGTGTCGCCGATATCGAGCAGCCGCGCGCGGCCGGACTTTAGCTCGTAGGCGACATGACCCGGCGTATGGCCGCGTTCGGGAATGGCGGTGATGCCGGGGACGACCTCATCGCCGGGGGCAAAGACGACGACCTGCGGGGTGATCGCGGCGACGATCTTGGCCGACCCCGGCGTCGCCTGGATCGACGTCCATTCGGCCGCGCTCATCCGCACCTTGGCGTTGGGAAAGGCCGGGGTGCCGTCGGCAGCGACGAGTCCGCCGATATGGTCACCGTGGCCGTGGGTGATCAGCACGTCGGTGACGGCGGCCGGCGCGACCCCGGCGGCGGCGAGACTGGGGATGAGCTTGCCGATCGCGGGGCCGAGGCCGGTGTCGAGGACGACGACGCGCCCGGGCAGCGTCACGAGCAGCGCGGTGACGCTGACGCGGATCGTGTCGGTCGGGGCCCCGGCCGCGCCGAGCAGCGCCGCTACCGCCGGCACACCCGCGTCGACGCCAAAGGTCTTGCCATCGTTGGGAATCAGGAACTCACCGTCGCGGAGCGCCGCGACCTTCATCGCGCCGACGGCGAAAGCGCGTGCTTCGGGCGTAACGGGCTGCGGTGCCGGCGCGGCCGCGAGCGGCGCGGCGAGAAGGATCGTCAGCAAGGCGGGAACGAGCGGGCGCAGGGTCATGCGGGTCTCCAACAGAGGTGACGCCGCTTGTAGCCGCCGTCGCGCGCCCGAGGAAGCCAGCTTGCGCGGGGGTCGCGACCGGACTATATCGCCGTCATCTTCACATCGTCAGTTTGCGAAGGTCGGCCCGGAACGCTCCGGACCGCCGCTAATCTCGTACAGGTTCGTTTGGCCATACCCGCCGTTCTCGCAGGGCTCATCGCCCCGATCGCCTCCGCCCAGGGGCTCGCCCTTGTGCGCGTCCAGATGAACGGGTCGAAGGCCGGGCAGACGCTCCAGGTAATGGCGGAAGACCCCGCGACCGGGCAATTGACCCTCGAACAATGCGAAACGTTCAGCCGCGCTCTGTCGGCGATGCTCGATGAGACCGACCCGATCGAGCACGAATATGCCCTCGAAGTGTCGTCGCCGGGGATCGACCGCCCGCTGACCCGCTTCGCCGACTATCTGAAGTGGGTCGGCCACGACGTCCGGGTCAAGTTCCATGAAAGCATCGACGGGCGCGTCCGTCTTCACGGCGCGATCGCCGGGGTCACGGGCGATGCGGTCGACTTCACCGTGCCCACCATCGGCCCGGTGCGCGTCCCGTTCACATTGATTGACGCGGCCAAGCTCGTCCTGACCAACAAGCTGATTGCCGCCAGCCGCCCGCTCGCTTTCGCCGACGCCGAGCAGATCGCCGACGACTCCAGCGACGACACCGACCCCGTCGACATCGCCGACAACGACAACACACAGGAAGACTGACATGGCCCAGGCTGCCCCTGCCCAGCGCGGCGTCACTGCCGTCACCGCCAACCGCGCGGAGCTCATCGCGATCGCCGACGCCGTCGCGCGCGAGAAGTCGATCGACCGGATGATCGTCATCGAGGCGATGGAAGAATCGATCCAGAAGGCGGCGCGGGCGCGCTATGGCGCCGAAAACGATATCCGAGCCAAAATCGACGCCAAGACCGGCGACCTGCGGCTGTGGCGCGTCCTCGAGGTCGTCGAGGCCCCGGATGATTTCTTCAAGCAGATCAACGAGGCGGATTCGCAGAAACTTCAGGCCGGGGCCGTGATCGGCGACTTCATCGTCGATCCGCTGCCGCCGATCGAATTCGGACGGATCGCGGCGCAGGCGGCGAAGCAGGTCATCGTTCAAAAGGTCCGCGACGCCGAGCGCGACCGCCAGTACGAGGAATATAAGGACCGGGTGAACGAGATCATCACCGGTGTCGTCAAGCGCGCCGAGTTCGGCCATGTCGTCGTCGATCTGGGCAAGGCCGAGGGCGTTATCCGCCGCGATCAGCAGATTCCGCGCGAAGTGCTCCGCGTCGGCGACCGCGTGCGCACGCTGATCCTGTCGGTCCGCCGCGAAATTCGCGGGCCGCAGATCTTCCTGAGCCGCGCGGCGGGCGAGTTCATGAAGAAGCTGTTCGCGCAGGAAGTCCCCGAAATCTACGACGGCATCATCGAGATCAAGGCGGTCGCCCGCGACCCCGGCAGCCGCGCTAAGATCGGCGTCATCAGCCGCGATTCGAGCATCGACCCGGTCGGCGCGTGCGTCGGTATGAAGGGCAGCCGCGTCCAGGCGGTCGTTCAGGAATTGCAGGGTGAGAAGATCGACATCATCCCGTGGTCGCCCGACGTCGCGACCTTCGTCGTCAACGCGCTCCAGCCGGCCGAAGTCAGCAAGGTCGTGATGGACGAGGAAGACAACCGGATCGACGTCGTCGTCCCCGACGACCAGTTGTCGCTGGCCATCGGCCGCCGCGGCCAGAATGTCCGCCTCGCGTCGCAGCTGACCGGGCGCCAGATCGACATCATGACCGAGGCCGACGAGAGCGAGCGCCGCCAGAAGGAGTTCGTCGAGAAGTCGACCCTGTTCGAAACCGAACTCGATATCGACGAGATGCTCGCGCAGCTGCTTGTCGCCGAAGGTTTCGGCGAACTCGATGAAGTCGCCTATGTCGACATCGCCGAACTCGCCGGGATCGAGGGGATCGACGAGGACATTGCGTCGGAACTCCAGAATCGCGCCATCGAGGCGATCGAGCGCAAGGAAGCCGCCGCCCGCGAGGAACGCCGTGCGCTGGGCGTCGACGACGCGCTCGCCGACATCGCCGGATTGACCGAAGCGATGCTCGTCGTTCTCGGCAAGGCGGGCATCAAGACGATCGACGATCTCGGCGACCTCGCGTCGGACGAACTCGTCGCCAAGCGCGACGGCATCCTGCGGACGTTCGGGCTGAGCGAGGACGACGGCAACCGCATCATCATGGCGGCGCGCGCGCACTGGTTCGACGACGAAGCGCCGGCTGGGTCAGACGCTGGGCCAGCAACTGGGCCAGCAATTGGGGAGGTCGCTCCCGCGGATGTCCCAGAATGATACTCTAGCGGTCGACATCGACGTTTACGGCGCGACCGGGAAAGCCGCGTCGGCGGGCGGCAGAGCCGCGTCGGCGGGCGGCGGGAATCCGGCCGCGCCCGAACGTAAGTGCATCCTCAGCGGGGTGCATGGCGGTCGCGACGCCTTGATTCGCCTTGCGCTCGACGGTGACGGGGGTGTTCATGCCGACCTTGCCGCGCGTGCGCCGGGGCGCGGGGCATGGCTCGCGCCCGATCGTGCGTTGATCGCGAGCGCCGCGGCGAAGGGCAAGCTGCGCGGGGCGCTGATGCGCGCATTCAAGACGACGCGCGTCACCATTCCCGACAACCTAGTCGAACAGGTGGCTCACGGTCTTGAACGCCGCGCGCTCGACCGGCTGGGGTTGGAAAACAAGGCGGGTCACCTCATTTGGGGTAGTGACCGGATCGGCGACGCGGTCAGTGCCGGCCGGGTCCGGCTGTTGCTGCACGCGAACGACGCCGCCCCCGACGGGGTGGCGAAGCTCGACGGCAAGGCGCGGGGGGCACCGAACACGGTCGTGTCGTGCGTTCTCCCAGTCGACCGCGCGCGATTGTCCGTGGCCCTTGGCCGCGAGAATGTGGTACACGCTGCGGTGTGTGACGGTGGGGCGGCCGCGCGGGTGATCGCGGCGGTCGACCGCTGGCGTGCCTTCAACGGGTTGATTTCAACAGAGACGACGGCGAATAGCGCCGTCGAGACGAAGGTATCAGGGTCTTAAATGAGCGACGACAACAAACCCAAGCTCGGCATGCGCGCCCCCCTCGGCCTCAACAAGACGGTCGAGATCGGCAAGGTCAAGCAGAGCTTCAGCCACGGGCGGTCGAAGTCCGTCGTCGTCGAGGTCAAGCGCGCGCGCGTCCTCCATCGTCCGGGCGATCCCGTCCGCGAAGAGCCGGTCGTCGAGGTTGCGCCGCCCCCCGCGCCACCGCCCGCCGCCGTCGCCCTGCCGCCTGTCGTTGCGGCCCCGGTCGCGGCGCCCGCGCCTGCGCCTGTGGCACCGGCTCCGGTCATCGCCGAACGGCCTCTCCCTGCGCCCGAGCCAGCGCGCGTGGTCCCGCCACCGGTCATGTTCACCCCCGTCGAGCGCCCGGTCATCCCGCCGCGCGCCGAACCGGTCGCCCCGACCCCCGCCGAGCCGGTCGCCGCGGCACCCGTAGCCGCTCCGCCCGCGACGCCGCCCGCCCCGACATCCGCGACGCCGCCGGTGCGTTCGGCGCTCGCGACGCCGCGCGGTGGTCGTCCCACACCGCCGCCGGTGCGTGGTCGTCCCGCCCCTGCCCCCGCCCAGCCCGACCGCCTGACGTCGCAGGAGCGGCTCGCCGCGATGCTGCGCGAGGCCGAGGAACAGCGGATGCAGGCGCTCGAGGAAGCGCGCCGCCGCGAGGAGATCGAAAAAGCCGAGGCGCTCGGCATGGAAAAGCTCCGCGCCGAAGAAAAGAAGCGGTTGGAAGAAGAAGCGGCGCTGCGTCCGCCTGAGGCGCGTCCGGTTGGTCTGCGCCCGCTCGGGACGATCACGCCAATCCTCGACGAGGAGGAAGGCGGCAAGCGCGGCCTCGCCGCGCGCACGACCCGTGGCCGGGTCGACGATCGCCGCCAGGGCAAGCTCACCGTCACCCGCGCGCTCGACAGCGACGACAGCGTTCGCACGCGCAGCCTCGCCGCCCTTCGCCGCGCGCGCGAGAAGCAGCACCGCGGCCACGGCGGCGGTGCGGGCCAGGCGCGACAGGTCCGTGACATCAAGGTTCCCGAATCGATCACCGTCCAGGAACTCGCCAACCGCATGGCCGAGCGCGGGAGTGACTTGCTCAAGGCGCTCAATCGTCTCGGCTCGCCGATGGCGATGGTCGACGCGATGGATCAGGACCTCGCCGAACTGCTCGTCGTCGAGTTCGGCCACAACATCGTCCGCGTCAGCGATTCCGACGTTGAAGTCGGCGTCATCGGCGCGATCGACGAGGACGCCGATCTCGTCGCGCGGCCGCCGGTCGTCACGATCATGGGCCATGTCGACCACGGCAAGACCAGCCTGCTCGACGCTCTACGCGGGACCGACGTCGTCAAGGGCGAGGCCGGCGGCATCACCCAGCACATCGGCGCGTATCAGGTCACGTTGAAGGACAAGTCGAAGGTCACCTTTCTCGATACGCCGGGCCACGAAGCGTTCACCGATATGCGGAAGCGCGGCGCGAACGTCACCGACATCGTTGTCCTCGTGGTGGCGTGGGACGACGGCATCATGCCGCAGACGGTCGAGGCGATCGCCCATACCAAGGCGGCGGGCGTCCCGATGATCGTCGCGATCAACAAGATGGACAAGCCGGGAGCCGACGCGCAGAAAATCCGCACCGCGCTCCTCCAGTACGACGTCCAGGTCGAAGCGCTGGGCGGCGAAGTTCAGGATGTCGAGGTGTCGGCGACCAAGAAAACGGGTCTCGACGAGTTGCTTGAGAAGATCGAGCTCCAGGCCGAACTCCTCGAACTCCGCGCCAATCCGAATCGCGCGGCCGAGGCGACCGTCATCGAGGCGCGGCTCGACAAGGGGCGCGGCCCGCTCGCGACCGTCCTCGTCAATCGTGGAACGCTCAAGACCGGCGACATCTTCGTCGTTGGAGCCGAATGGGGCAAGGTCCGCGCGCTGGTCGACGACAAGGGCGCAATGGTCAAAACGGCGCTGCCGTCGGTTCCGGTCGAGGTTCTCGGCCTGTCGGGGGTGCCGCGTGCCGGTGACCCGTTCAGCGTCATGGAGACCGAGGCGCGCGCCAAGGAAGTCGCCGCCTATCGCGCCGGCCTGATCACCGCCGAACGTACCGTCGGTCCGCCGGCCGACCTCGCGCAGATGTTCAACGCGCTCCGCGAGGCGAAGGCGCAGGAATATCCGATTGTCGTAAAAGGCGACGTTCAGGGCAGCGTCGAGGCGATCGTGTCGTCGCTCAACAAGGTGTCGACCGACCTCATCAAGGTTCGCGTGCTCCACTCGGGCGTCGGCGGCATCACCGAATCCGATGTCACGCTTGCGGCGGCGTCGAAGGCCCCGATCATCGGCTTCAACGTCCGCGCCAATGCCAAGGCGCGCGAGTTCGCGCAGCGGGACGGCGTCGCGCTGAAATATTACGACGTCATCTACAACCTGATCGACGACGTGAAGGCGGCGATGGCCGGGCAGTTGGGGCCGGAGTTTCTCGAAAACGTCGTCGGGCGGGCTCAGGTCCTCGAAGTCTTCCAGGCGGGCAAGACCGGCAAGGCCGCCGGTGTGCGCGTCATCGAAGGCGTCATCAAAAAGAACCTGCGCGCCCGCGTCATGCGCGACGATGTCGTCATTTATGTCGCCAACGTCAGCTCGCTCCGGCGCTTCAAGGACGACGTCGCCGAGGTCCGCAGCGGCCTCGAATGCGGCATCGGGCTGGAGAACAATACCGACATCAAACCCGGCGACATCATCGAGACCTTCGAGATCGAGGAGCGCGAGCGGACGCTGTAGCGCGGATCCGCGCAAAGCCGTCGGACGGCGCAGCTTTGCCGTGACGGGTCTTCAAGCCTAGGATGCGCCCATGAAACCCGCTGCCACACCCGCCACTAAATCGGTTCGCCTGCTTCGCATCGGCGAGCAGGTCCGCCATGCGCTGGCCGACGTCCTCGCCCGGCGCGAGATTCGCGACCCCGTGCTCGAGGCCGCGATCGTCTCGGTCAGCGAGGTTCGCGTAACTCCCGACCTACGCGCGGCGATCGTGTTCGTTCACCCACTAGGCGGTGAGAATGCCGACGCGGTCCTTGCGGCGCTGAAGGCTAATGCGCGCTTCCTGCGCGGCGAGGTCGCGAAGAAACTGGCGACGAAATACACGCCCGACCTGACGTTTCGTCTCGATGAAAGCGTTGCGGCCAGCGCGAAGATCGACGCGATCCTCCGCCAGCCGCACATTGCCCGCGATCTGCACGGGGACGATCGTTAGCCGACCTACGCCGCCCGCGCCTTCAAAATCTTCCCCGGCGCGCGCGGCGGCTCGCCCTTGGGCAGGGCGTCGATATGCTCCATGCCCGAGGTCACTTCGCCCCACACAGTGTATTGCCCGTCGAGGAAGCTCGAATCGCCGAAGCAGATGAAGAACTGGCTGTTCGCCGAATTCGGTGCACTCGTCCGCGCCATCGAACACGTTCCGCGCTTGTGCGGCTCCTTGGAAAACTCGGCCTTCAGGTCGTGCTTCTTCGATCCGCCGCTGCCGGTTCCGGTCGGGTCGCCGCCCTGGGCCATGAAACCGGGGATGACGCGGTGGAAGACGACGCCGTCGTAAAAGCCGTCGTTGGCCAATTCGGCGATGCGCGCGGTATGGCCGGGGGCGAGATCGTTGCGAAACTTAATCGTCACGTCGCCGCTGTCGAGGGTCAGCGTCAGGTTTTCGGCGGTCATCATGGTCTCCGGTTGCGTGCGGAGCGTATCTAGGGGCGCAGGCCGAAATCGCCAAGCGCGGTTCGCAGCGGATCGGGCAGGGGGGCCGGGCCGGTCTCACCGCGGAACACCATCACGCTTTCAGCGAGGCCGATGCAGACCCCCGACTGAAACAACGCCAACCCGGCGGTCCAGCTCGTCGTCCCGAGCCGCAGCGGCGCGAGTGCCACCGTGACGGGCGCGGGGTACGCGCCCTCCCCCACGTAATCGATCGCGACGCGGGCAACGAGATAGCGCGGGCGCCCGACCGCATAGCGCGCGCGCATGTCGGTGTTGAAGCGGACGCGCCCCTCCTCGTACAGCTGGGCGATGGCGACGTTGTTGAGGTGGAGGTTGAAGTCGAGGTCGTTGAACCGCGTCGGCACCTCGACCGACCAGCGATAGGCGGCGAGGCTGGTTCGCTGCGCGTCTTGACGGCTCACGCGGTGGGCGCGGGAGGCGGCGCGGGCGGATTGACGGCGGTGCCTTTGGCATAGGCGCGTACCGTTGCCGGGCGCGCGTCGATCGCGTCCTTCCACCGCCGGACGTGCGCAAAATCGTTCAGCATCGGCGTCATCCCGCCGATCACGCGCACCCATGGATAGCTCGCCATGTCGGCCACCGAATAAAAGCTACCCGCCAGAAAATCATGGTTGGCCAACCGCCGGTCGAGAACGCCGAGCAGGCGCAGCGTCTCGTCGGTGTAGCGTTTGATCGCATAAGGGATCGGCTCGGGGGCGCGGGCGAAGTGGCCCATCTGCCCGACCATCGGGCCAAGCCCGCCGACCTGCCAGAACAGCCATTCCTTGACCTGGACGCGCTCGCGCAGGGTTTCGCCGGCGAACGCCTTCGCCTTTTTCGCGAGGTACAACAGGATCGCGCCCGACTCGAAGATGCTCAGCGCCCCGCCACCGCCCGGCTGAGCCGTATCGCCGGGATCGTGATCGACGATCGCCGGCATCCGGTTGTTCGGGCTGATCGCGATGAAGCTCGCCGCCATCTGCTCGCCCGTGGTGATATTCACCGCGTGCAGGGTGTAGTCCATCCCCGCCTCCTCGAGCATCAGCGTGATCTTGTGCCCATTCGGCGTCGGCCAGAAATAAAGGTCGATCATCTGTCGTCTCCCGCTACCGCCCGTCATAAGCGAAGAATTGAGCAACGGTCAAAGCGGCCCCTCGGTCATCCCCTTCGCCGTGCTGATCACCGTATAATGGTGCCATAGAAACACGGCGAGCGCGCCGCGATCAGGAGCGAAGGGGGCGGCGAGGGCGCGCGTGGCCTTCTCGGTCGGGCGCTTGTCGAGGGCAAGGATACGCCCGAGTTCGATCTGGACGGCGAGGTCGCCCGCCGGGAAGATGTCGCCGCGCCCGTCGGCGAACAGCAGGTAGATTTCCGCCGACCAGCGCCCGATACCCTTCACCGCGATCAGCCGCGCGATCGCCTCCTCGTCGTCCGCCGGCAGAGCGAGAAAGTCGAGCCCGTCGTGGACGCAGGCGTGGGCAAGGGCGTGAACATACGACGCCTTCTGCCCCGACAGCCCGGCGGCGCGCAGGGTTTCGACCGGCACGTCGAGGACGGCGCGCAGGTTGCCGAACCCGCCGACGGCGGCGCTCAGCCGGGCCCAGATGCTGTCGGCGGCCTTGACCGAGACCTGTTGACCGACGATCGCGCGCATCAGCGTCTCGACGCCACGCTCCCTGATGCGCTCGGGTGGATAGCCGGCGCGGGCCAGCGCGGCGGCGAACGGCGGCGACGCGGCGGCGATACGGTCGAGGCCGTCCTTCAGGCGTGCGGCGGTCAGTCCCATGGTCACTGGCTCTTGTGTCGTCGAAGGTCGTCGTTAATAGGCCCGAAGCCATTCGTCGACAG
>JANYFA010000124.1 GCA_025362895.1 Sphingomonadaceae bacterium
CGCCGTTCCCCGGAACCGGACCGCCCCGCTGTCGTCGGCCCCCAATTCGACGACGCGGTTGCGGCTCGGCTCCACAAATTTCTGGGTGCCGGTGCGGATATCGACCATCGCGACGCCGGTCCCCTCGGTGGGGGCCTTGATCAGGCTGCCGACGGTGGCGGTATAGCCGACCTCGACCTGCATCAGAATATGGTCAGGATCGTCGGGAAGCCAGTTGGCGATCGACCCGCCGGCAAAGACCGCGTCAGTCTTGGCCCCGGTCCGCTGGCTGAGCATCTTGGCATTCTTGCCGTCGGTGTCGATCGCGATGATCCGTGAATAGCCGCCGTTGAACGCGCCGAAACCGCTGACCCCCGATACTTTGCACACCAGTCGCGTCTCGGTCTTGAAGTGGCACCAACGCGGGCGCAGCTCCAGCGCGGCCCCGGCCATCATCACTTGACTGTCGCCGCTCTTGAGATCGGCGACATAGACGGCGTAGCCCCCCGTCTTATACGCGCCGATGTAGGCGATCTTGTCGCCATCGGGCGACAGCGTCACCGACTGCGCCGCCGGACGCGCGGCAAAGCGCGTCGCATCGTCTTCGGCGGCAACGGAGGACGCGGCGGCAAGCGCCAGCGCGGCGATCAAGTAACGCATTCGAATCACTCCCCGTGAAGAGCGGTCATTCTAACCGCGCGATTTGTCTTGCCTAACGGATTTTCAGCGCGGCGACGGCAACCGGCGCTACGCCGTCAGCCGCGCCAGCGCCGCCTGCGCGTCCGCTTGGATCCGAACCAGGTGATCGGCGCCGACGAAGCTTTCCGCGTAGACCTTGGTCACGTTTTCCGTTCCCGATGGCCGCGCCGCGAACCAGCCGTTGGCGCTCGACACCTTAACCCCGCCCAGGCTCGCCCCGTTGCCCCGCGCGGTCGTCGTCACGTCGGTCACGGGATCGCCCGCGAGGGTCGTCGGCATGGAGGCGACGTCGAGCGTCTTGAACGCCGCCTTCTGCGCCGCCGTCGCGGGAGAATCGGTGCGCGCATACACCGGGTCGCCGAGCGTCTTGGTCAGGCGACGATAGCGCTGATGCGGGTTCTCACCCGATCGCGCCGTCATCTCGGCAGCGAGGAGGCCGAGCAGAAGCCCGTCCTTGTCTGTCGTCCACACGGCACCGTCGCGGCGGACGAAGGTTGCCCCCGCGCTCTCCTCCCCGGCAAAACATAGTTCGCCCGCCGTCAGCCCGGCGACGAACCACTTGAGGCCAACCGGCGTCTCGAACACTGCGCGTCCGTGAGCGGCGGCGACGCGGTCGACCATCGCGCTCGTGACCGCCGTCTTCCCGATCGCGCTCGCAGTGCTCCAGCCCGGACGGCTCCCGAGCAGATAGTCGATCGCAGCGCTGAGATAGTGGTTCGGGTTCATCAGCCCGGCGGGGGTGACGATGCCGTGGCGATCGGCGTCGGGATCGTTGGCGAACCCAAGGTCGAATGTGTCCTTCATCCCGATCAACCCGGCCATCGCAGCGGGCGACGACGGGTCCATCCGGATTTTCCCATCCCAGTCGGGCGGCATGAAGCCGAACGCGGGATCGACACAATCGTTGACTACGGTCACGTCGATTTTATAGCGGTCGGCGATCGGCCCCCAATAGCCGACCCCCGCCCCGCCGAGCGGGTCGACGCCGATCCGCAGGCCCGAAGCGGCGATGACCGCCATATCGAGGACGCTGCCGAGATCGCCGACATAATGGCCGATATAATCGAACGGGGTTCCCCCCGGCGCGGCGCGGCGGACATCCGCCAACCCGCCCGCGATCAGCGCGTTGGCACGTGCCTCGATCCACCCGGTGATACCGGTGTCGGCGGGGCCGCCGTCGGGTCCATTATACTTGAAGCCGCCATCGCGCGGCGGGTTGTGCGACGGGGTGACGACGATGCCGTCGGCGCGGTGGTCGCGCCGCCCACGGTTGTGGGTGACGATTGCATGGCTGATGACCGGGGTCGGCGTAAACCCGCCTGCGGCATCGATCATTGCCGCGACGCCGTTGCCCGCCAGCACCTCGCGTGCCGTCAGCCAGGCCGGTTCCGACAGCGCGTGGGTGTCGCGCCCGAGGAACAGCGGCCCGTCAACGCCGTGCGCCGTGCGCCAGTCGCACACCGCCTGGGTCACCGCGAGGATATGGACCTCGTTGAACGCGGTATCGAGCGCCGACCCGCGATGGCCTGAGGTGCCGAACGCCACCCGTTGCGCGGGCGTTCCGGGGTCGGGCCGGAGGGTGTGATACGCGGCAACGAGGGCGGCAAGATCGATCATGGGCGAGGTCTTACCGACACCCGCCCTCGAACGAAAGCGTCTCGGGCGGGTGGCTCAGGCGGCAGGCACCGCGCGGCGGCGGGCGGCGGCCCCGACGAGGCCAAAGCCTGCGATCATTAGCGCCCAGCTCGTCGGCTCGGGAACGGCCCCGGCGCTGACGACAAGCGACGGATTGCCGAGGGTACCTCGGACAATACCGGCGAACGACGGATGCGCGGCGGCATAGTCCTCGGCCTGACTGACCAGATTGATGCCGTTGTAGTCGAGGATGTTGACGCCGTTGTTGGCTCCGCCGGAGCGGAGGTTCGACGACCCGTTGAGCGCGATGGTGTAGCCAAGGACATCCCAGACCGCGATCTGCGTCGCCGCGATCTGATAGTTGATGGTGGGAAAGCGGATGCTCGTCGCGTCGCTCGCCTGGTACGTCTGCGCCGCGCCGACTGCCGCCGCCGTCGTGAGCCGGCCGAGGTAACTGTACAGCCCGCCAAGTTGGAGGCTTTGAGCGGTGGTCAGCGCCGATCCGGTCGCCGGGTTGGTGAACGAGGTCGCGCCGCCAAGGTACACGATCGCCTGCGCCGCGCCCGTAAAGGGGTTGGCCGCTTTTGGCGCGGGAGTCGTTCCGAAGCCATTCTGGTTGAAGTCGTTGTCGCCGAAATACTTGTTGTTGCCTAGTGTGTTGGCGTCGAGCAGCAACGCATTGATCGCTGTTTCGCTCCCGTTGCCGTTACGCAGCACGTTCAGGATAAACGGCTCAGCGTTCAGCAACCTGCCGCCCGTATTCCGGCCACCATAATAGACGCTGCCGCTGCCTGATGTCGCCACGGCGGTGCCACCCACATTCGTGCCGCCAAGAGTGATGTTGTAGGCGTTACCCGGCGCCACGACCCCGAAATAGCCCTCGTAGTGAATGCCACCCTTGATCGCCACGATGTCAGCCCGTGCAGCCGAGCCTGCGGCCATGGCCGTCATCGCGGTAAACACTGTCAGTTTCATAACGTTCATTTTTTCGCCCCGCCCTGCGTGTACTATTAGTAACACTTCCTTAATGAGTCCTGATATCAGGTAAATAAGGCATTTTGTCGCATCTGGTGGATGTATTGTAAGCCATTCGGACGGGAGCACTCCGCTCCACGAATATCGTGTCGCCACGCCAAAGCCGCTGGAGCATTCGCGTGCGACACCGTAGGGACAGCGCGGTGCGCCCCCGCGATTTCCTCATCCTCGTCGCCATCTGCCTGACGTGGGGGCTGTCGAACGTCGTGTCGAAGATCGTCGTCGGGCACTGGCACATCCCGCCGCTGTTCTTTGCCGCCGTGCGCTTTGCACTCGTGGTCGCAGTCACGCTGCCGTGGTTGCGCCCGATGCCACGACCATGGTGGCGGATCGTCGCCGTCGGGCTGTTGATGGGGGGCGGTAATTTCGCCCTGCTGTTCATCGGTTTGCAGACGGCGTCACCGTCGGCGGCGGCGGTCGTCCTGCAGATCGGGGTGCCGATCACCACTTTGCTGTCGATCGCGCTGCTCGGTGAACGCATTCACTGGCGGCGGGGCGTGGGGATTACACTGACGCTGGCCGGCGTGCTTCTGGTGGTATGGAATCCCGGCGGTGTCGCGTTATCGACCGGGCTGTGGTTCATCGTTGCCTGCGCCGCGAGCGGGTCGCTCGGTTCGATCCTCATGAAGCAGATGGCCAATGTCGCGCCATTGCGGTTTCAGGCGTGGGTCGCGCTCGTCTCGTTCCTGCCGCTCGCGCTCGCCAGCGCCGCCTTCGAACATGGCCAGGTCGCACGCGCCACCGCCGCCGGCTGGCCTTTCGTCGCGGTGGTTCTGTTTTCGGCGTTCATCGTCAGCCTCGTCGCCCACACGACCTATTACGGGCTGATTGCGCGGTACGAGGCGAACCTGATCGCACCGCTAACGCTGATGACGCCGCTGGCGACGATCGGCTTCGGCGTCGCCTTCACCGGCGACCGGCTCGACGCGCGGATGATCGCCGGGGCAGCCCTCGCGCTGGGCGGGGTGTTGATCGTCGCCAGCCGCCGCGCGTCGACCGCGAAGCTACTGACGCGGGTCGAGCGGGCATAAGGTTCCGCCATTCATCGCTTTATTCGTGCGATTCGTCTGAATTTTGCAAAACCGTCATTTAACGGTGCAAGTGATATATAATGCGCTGCCGTAACGGCGTCGTGTCTGTAAAGGTCTAGCCAGTGGTGCAGCGACCGATTTTAGAAGTCCATGCGGCCGCTGCCGTGTTGCTGGCGCTTGCCGCGTGTAGCGGTGGCGGCGGATCGACCAGCACTCCGTCACCGACTCCCACGACGACTCCGACCCCTGTGCCGGTCGTGACGACCGGCGACATCGTCCGCCTGTCGAAGCAGGCGAGCTTCGGTCCGACCCTGACGCTCACCACGCACATCGCGACGGTCGGGACGACAGCATGGGTCGACGAGCAGCTCGCCGCGACGGGGAGCACTTATGCCGACCTGACCACCCGCGCCGTCGCGAAAAACTACTGCACGCTGATGGCGGCGGCGATCCAGCCGGTGTGCAACCGCGATTATACGTCGTCGTTCCCCATTGCATATGAATTCTATGCCCATGCGGCGACGGGCACCGACCAGCTGCGTCAGCGCGTCGCCTTCGCCCTTTCCCAGATCATCGTCACGTCGGATCTGGAGGTTCATTCGACCGCCGGCACCGCGACGATCAATCAGTTGTTCCTCGACAACGCCTTCGGCAATTACCGGACACTGCTCCGCGCCGTGACGCTCAATCCGTATATGGGGGCGTACCTCAATCTCGCCGACAGCGCGAAGGCTGCGCCGAATGAAAATTACGCGCGCGAACTGATGCAGTTGTTTTCGACCGGCGTCGACCAGCTCAATGCCGATGGCTCGGTCAAGACCGATGGGACCGGCGCGCCGTTGACCAACTACACCGCCGCCGATGTTCACGACATTGCCCGGGCGTTGACCGGCTGGACCTATGCTCGCCTGCCCGGGGCGGCGGCGAACGATGGCAACGCGCTCGATTATTCGGCGCCGATGGTGACGATTGCAGCGAACTACGACACCGGGGTCAAAACGTTCCTCGGCACAACCGTGGCCGCCGGCGCGACCCAGACGGCAAGCCTCGATGCGGTAGTCGACGCGGTCTTCAACAACGCCTCCACCGCGCCCTATGTGTCGAAGTTCCTTATCCAGCAGCTGGTCATGTCGAACCCGTCCCCCGCCTATATCGCGCGGATCTCGGGGGTGTTCGCCAACGACGGGGCCGGGGTGCGCGGCAATCTGCGCGCCGTGATCCGCGCCATTTTGCTCGACGCCGATGCGCGCGGCGATGCCAAGACGGGGCTGAGCGACGGCAAGCTCAAGGAGCCGGTCCTGTACATGATGTCGCTCGCGCGGCTGATGGCGGTGGCGACCGATGGCTATGCCTTTGCCACGCGCGACGCCGGCATGGCGCAAGCGCCGTTCCGCGCGCCGTCGGTATTCAACTTCTATCCCCCCGACTATCCGCTTCCCCTCGGTGGCGGCCTGCTCAGCCCGGCGACCAAGCTGATGACCGCGTCGACCATTCTGGCGCGACACAATTTCGCCTATGACTGGACCTTCACCACGCCGGGCGAATGGGCGGTGCAGGCGACCATCACCGGCGCGACCGGGACGACGCCGAACTGGACCGAATGGGAGGCGATCACCGACGTCAATGCGCTCGCCGACCGGATCGACCTGCTCATGCTGAACAAGACGATGACCGCGACACAGCGCACCGCGCTCCTCGCCGCCGTCAACGCCGTGACCAACGCCGACCCCGCGATGCAGGCGCGAAAGCGAGCACAGACCGCGCTGTATATCGTCGCCTCATCGCCCCTGTTCCAGGTTGACCGCTGATGCGTACTCCCCTCTTCTCGCCGGCCGCCAACCGCCGCGATTTCCTGCGCCTGTCGGCGGGCAGCGGCGCGGCGGCGCTGCTCGGTCAGCTCAGCGTTATCGGCGCCCTCGGGGCGGGACCCGCGCGCGCCGACGCCTCGACCTTCCGCGCGATGGTCGGGGTGTTCCTATTCGGCGGGGCCGACAACTGGAACATGATCGTTCCGACCGACGCGCGCTATTCGGCCTATGCGACCGGGCGCGGCGCGACCCTCGCCTTGCCGCAGGCTTCGCTGGTTGCGCTCCCAGGCGTCCCGTTCGGTCTCCACCCGAGCTTCGCCCCGCTGGCGACGGCGTGGAATGAGGGCGCGCTCGCCCCCGTCCTCAACGTCGGCACTCTGTCGCAGCCGCTGACCAAGGCGCAGTATCAGGCGTCGTCGGCCAATCGCCCGCTCGCACTGTTCAGCCATTCCGACCAGCAGAACGAGTGGCAGGGCCTACGGATGCGCGAGGTCAATCGCGACGGCTTCATGGGCCGCGCGAACGACCGCGAGGCGGCCACGACGGTACCCGACCTGATCTCGCTGGGCGGCAGTTCGCTCATCCTGATCGGCAACCGATCGTCGCCGCTGATCCTGCCATCGAACGGTGGCCTGACGCGCAACGGCTTCAACGCGGGCGCGACCGATGCCCCGACCACCACCCGCCAAAGTGCGCTGACGGCGTTCGCTGATGGCGGCACCGGGACAACGGTCACCGGCACCACCGCGACGTCGCTGACCAATAATTACAGCCTCGCGGTGACGGCGAACGCGGTGCTGACGGGGACGACATCGATCGTCGACCAGTATTTCAAGAACACGGTTACCGGAGTGGCGCTGACCAGTGACGTCTCGAAACAATTGCTCCGTGTCGCGCGGATGATCGAGGCGCGGTCGACGCTCGGCCATTCGCGGCAGACGTTCTTCGCGAGCCAGGGTGGGTACGACACCCACGCCAACCAGGTCGACGCCGGATCGACGACGACGGGGACGCAAGCCAATCTGTATGCCGATCTCGCGCAGGCGCTCGCCGCTTTTTATACGGCGATGAAGGCGCTTTCGCTTGGCGACAATGTCACGCTGTTCACCATGTCGGACTTCGGCCGCACCTTCCGCGTCAATGCCAACGCCGGGACCGACCATGCTTGGGGCAACAACCACATGGTGATGGGCGGCGCGGTCAAGAACCAGACGGTATTCGGCGCCTATCCCGATGTCACGCTTGGTGGCGTGCAGGACACCGATACCAACGGGCGCTGGATCCCGACGACGGCGCTCGAGGAATATATCGCGCCGATCGCCCAGTGGTACGGCGTCGCCGCCGCCGACCTGCCGTATGTCTTCCCCAATTACGCGACATGGACAACCTTGCCGCGCAAGCTGCTGGGGCTGTTCGGGTAGCTTACGCCCGCTCGTCCTTCGGCGAGTCCATGACGATGAACGAGGTGATGCTCGCGAGGCCCGGGATGACGCCGAGGACCTCGGTGTGGAAATATTTGTACGCGGCGAGATCGCGGACTTCGACGCGGAGCAGATATTCGATGCCGCCCGTCACGTTGTGGCACTCACGGACTTCGGGGGCGGAGGCGACCGCCGCCTCGAACTTCGCCTGCGGCGCCTTGGTGTGGGTCGCGAGGCCGATCGAGACATAGGCGAGGAAGCCGCCGCCGGTCGCCGCCGGATCGACGACCGCGCGGTAGCCGCGGATAACGCCGCTGCGCTCGAGTTCCTGCACCCGGCGCAGGCACGCCGACGGCGATAGCCCGACCTTCGCGGCGAGGTCGAGGTCGGTGATCCGCCCGTCGTTCGCAAGAGCGCGCAATATCTTGCGGTCGATGGCATCAAGATCGCTCATTAATTGCTAGAATCAGCTATTCGGCAGCAACTTCGCAACTATCCGCCAGCCTCGACCGCATAGGCTGCAGATATGACGTCGGCTCTACTCCTTGTACTCGCCGCCTTTGCGCTCGTCTCGTCGATCACGCCGGGGCCGAGCAACCTGATGCTGATGGCGTCGGGGATCAACTTCGGCTTCCGCCCGACCATCCCGCACATGCTCGGCGTCGCGATCGGTTTCACGGTGATGATCGTCGCCGTCGGCGCGGGGGTGGCGACGGTGCTGAGCGTCGTGCCGGGGCTGCTCGGCATCATCAAATGGCTGTCAGTCGCGTACCTACTCTATCTCGCGTTGAAGATTGCGACCGCTCCCCCCCAAACCCCTCGACGGCACGAGCGGGGCAAGACCGATGACCTTCCTCCAGGCCGCCGCCTTCCAGTGGATCAACCCGAAGGCATGGACGATGGCGCTGACCGCTGCGTCGGCGTATCTGCCCGCCGGCGACCGGGGGACCGCACTGCTCGTCATGGCGGTCGTGTTCGGCGCGATCAATCTGCCGTCGGTCGGGCTGTGGGCGGCGATGGGCGTGTCGCTGCAGCGCTTCCTCGCCGACCCGCGGCGGCTGCGGACGTTCAACGTAGTCGCCGCGCTGACGCTGGCCGCGACGCTGTATCCGGTGGTGACGGGGAAACACTAGTCGGTAGGTCAGCCTCGCCCCTACCGTCACGCCCGATTGGTGGGGGTCGCTCTCGCCACTCGTCCGCGCTAAGCCGCCGTATGATCCGCCCCGCCACCGCCGCGCCGCTCGCCGAGGCCGAGGCGTTCCTCGCCGCGCACCCGCAGGTCGAGTTCGTCGATCTGATGTACACCAACCTTGCCGGCGTTGCGCGCGGCAAGCGGTTGCGGCGGCACGAGGTCGTCGCGGCGTATGCGGGCGGGCGCTACCTGCCGGGGTCGGTTCTCGTCGTCGACATCACCGGGCTCGACATCGCCGAGGCGGGCGATATCTGGGCCGATGGCGACGCCGACCGGCTGGCGTGGCCGGTTGCGGGGAGCCTCGCGCCGACGCCGTGGCAGGGGGCCGATAGCGCCACCGCGCTACTTGCGATGCACGAGCTCGACGGACGGCCGTGCGCCCTCGACCCGCGCGCGATTCTCGCTCGCGTTCTGGACCGCTTCGCCGCCGACGGCCTGACTCCGGTCATCGCGTGCGAGCTGGAGTTCTATCTGATCGATGCGGCGCGCACCGCCGATGGCAACATTCAGGTGGCGCCGGGGCCCGACGGCCGCCGCGCCCCGCACAGCCAGGTCTATGGCATCGCCGAGCTCGACGCGGCAGGCGGGTTCCTGCGCGACCTTTGGGCGGCGTGCGATGCGATGGCCGTGCCGGCAGGCGCGGCGATCGCCGAATATGCGCCCGGCCAGTTCGAAATGACCCTTGCCCACCGCACCGACGCACTCGCCGCGTGCGACGACGCGGTTCGCTTCAAGCACGCGGCAAAGGGAGTCGCCGCCGTCCACGCCCGCGCCGCGACCTTCATGGCCAAACCGTTCGCCGACCGATCGGGGAGCGGTCTCCACGTCCACGTCAGCGTCGACGACGAGCGCGGGGTCAACATCTTCGCAGCTGAAAGCCTGAGCGGGACGGCCGCGATGCGCCACGCGATCGGCGGAGTCACGGCGGGGCTGGCGGAGGGCATGGCGATCTTCGCGCCCAACGCCAACAGCTACCGTCGCTTCCGCCGCAACAGCTATGCCCCGATTCGCGCCGGCTGGGGGCTCAACAACCGCACCGTCCCCGTCCGCGTCCCCGCCGGGCCGACGGCATCGCGACGGTTCGAACACCGCGTGTCGGGGGCCGACGCCAATCCGTATCTCGCCGTCGCCGCGATCCTGGCGGGGGTTCATGATGGGCTGACCCGCCGCGCCGACCCGGGGCCGCCGACAGTTGGCGACGGCTACAACGACGAGGCGGCTGCGCGGGGGGGGCGCGTTAGCGAACGTCTGCCGAGCGACTGGGCCTACGCCATTGAGCGGCTTGCGCGCTCGGCGACGTTACGCGACTATCTTGGTGCAGACGCGGTCGAAATGTTTGCCACCGTCAAGCGCGTCGAGCACGACCGCTACACCTCGGTCGTCACCGCGCTCGATTACGACTGGGTGCTGCGGTCGGCGTGAGCGGGCGAGTGAGCGGGAACTGGGGAGAAACCGATGGACACTCTACGCACACCCGACGACCGCTTCGGCGACCTGTTCGAATTTCCCTTCCCGCCCAGTTACGCGACCGTCACCGCCATTGACGGCACCGCGCTGCGTCTCGCATACATCGATTTCGGCCCGCGCGACGGGACGCCGGTGCTGTTGCTGCACGGCGAGCCGAGCTGGTCGTATCTGTACCGTCATTTCATCGTGTCGCTCGCCACCGCCGGGCACCGCGTCATCGCTCCCGACCTCATCGGCTTCGGCCGGTCGGACAAGCCAGCCGCGCGCAGCGACTACACCTATGAGGCGCACGTCGACTGGATGACGCAGTGGCTCCTTCAGCTCGACCTGACCGGCATCACGCTGTTCTGCCAGGATTGGGGCGGGTTGATCGGCCTGCGGCTGGTTGCGGCGCACCCCGAGCGTTTTGCGCGCCTCGTCATCGGCAACACCGGGCTGCCGATCGGCACCGGCTGGTCGGAAGGCTTTGCCGCATGGCTCAAGTTCAGCCAGGAAGTCCCGGCGTTTCACGTCGGCGGCATCGTCAACGGCGGGTGTGTCCGGACCCTGACGCCCGCGGAGATCGCCGCCTATGACGCGCCGTTCCCCGACGAGACGTACAAGGCCGGAGCCCGGCAGTTTCCCGCACTCGTGCCGACCACACCCGAACACGCCTCGGTCGCCGAAAACAAGGCGGCGTGGGCGGTGCTCGAGACCTTCGACCGACCGGTGGTGACGTGCTTCAGCGATCACGACGCGGTGACCAAGGGGGGCGAGCGTGTGTTCCAGAACCGCATCCCCGGGGCGAAGGGTCAACCGCACCGCATCGTCGCCGGAGGGCATTTCCTGCAGGAAGACTGCCCGGAAGCCTTGGTCGACATTATCCTGGGGCGGTAGCGGGCAGAAAAACCGCTTGAGGTCGAGGGGGCCGTCTTCGCACGCTAACGCGCGCAAAACCCCTGTCCAACAGCCGCCCGCATCGGGTATGGTGCACGGGTCGCCACCGGGCGGCATCGCTCTTTCTCATCGTGAGCCAGCGACGGACATTTTCTCCGGAAAAGCAGCCCTAAGAATGCTATGCGTTAGTGTGAACTTCGCTTCGCAACGTCGCAGATATTGCCCCGTTACACTGCTAAGAATTGTGCCGTATAGGTTTGTCCCGGAAATTCTGTCTGTAATGTAGCATCGGCTTTGGTCTGAGTGCCGCGGCGCTGGTTCCCGTGCCGACACTCATGTAATGAACCGATCCGGTTCTCCCTAGCGCTTCACCTGGCGGTCGATCCCGAGGAGCGCGAGCGGGTGCTGCCCCGCCGCATTTGCCGTCCACCCCGTCACCTGACGCGACACCAGCGCCCAGCGGACGGGCGCAAGCAGAGCGATCATCGGCGTATCGGCGACCATCGCCGCCTCCGCCGCTCCGATCGTCGTCGTCGCCGTCGTGGCATCCGGGGCGGCGCGCGCGGCGGTGACCAGCGCGTCGGCCCCCGGGTTGCAATAGCCGCCAGCGCCATTCGCCCCGCAAGCGAACGGCGTGAGGAACGCGAGCGGTGAGTCGTACGGGGCGCTCCGCTCGGTCACGGCCAGCTCGAACGTCCCGCGCGTCACCGCCAGCGCATGATCCGCAGGCGAGCGGGCGATCGTCTGTGTCCGCACCCCGATCCGCGCCCAGTCGGCCGCCACTGCGGCGGCGATCGCGGCGTGTTCACGGGCGTCGGGCAGGCTGATCGTCACCGTCAGCGGCGTCGTCGGCCCAAAGCCAGCGGCGGCAAGCAACTGGCGCGCGAGATCGAGGCGCGCCGGCGGCGCCTGGATCGCCCAGTCGGGCAGCGCCGGAGCCGGTTCGCTCGGCAGCGGCGGGACGAGGCCGAGAACGGGGGGCAGGCCAACACCGAACAGGCGGCTGCCGAGGCCGTCGCGCTCGACCGCCATCGCCAGCGCACGGCGGACGCGCGGATCGGCAAGCGGCCCCTTGGCATGTACAAGATAGCCATAGACCCCCCATGACGGCTCGACGCGCAAGACGTTCGCCGCCAGCATCAGCCGGGCGTCGTCGAACCCGGCAAGCCCGCCGCCGACAACGACGTCGGTCCGCTCGCGGGCGAACCGGGCGATCGCCGGGCCGGGGTCGTCGACCGGAGTCAGCATCAGCGTCGCATGGGTAGCGCCGGGCGCGGCGAGCGGGTTGCGCGTCAGCACGATCGGGCGGCGGGCGGCGTCGGCGACGCGCAGCGGCCCGAGCGCCGGGGGGCGCGGCCCGGGCGCGACGACGGCGAGGTCCGGCTGCGCGAGCAAGGCGAGCAGCCCCGGCATCGCTCCGGCCGCGCGGACCTCGACCACGCTGTCGACCGGCGCGTCGATCCCGAGCGCGGACGACGGCAGGTCGCCTGCCAGCACCGCCGCACCATTGGCGAGCGCGGCCAGCAGCGGGCGGGACCGGTTGCGGCTGCCGGGCGCGGCGGCTCGGCGGAATGACGCGACGACATCGGCGGCGGTGACCCGCTTGCCGTCGCTCCAGGCGCGCGGGCGGAGGCGGAAGATGACGCTGCGCCCGTCGCCGGCGATGCGCCAGCTCGAGGCGAGCGCGGGGACGACGCCGCCGCTGGCGTCGAAACTGACCAGCCCGACCTGCGTCGCGGCGGTGATCGCGGCCTCGACCTCACCACCGCCCGGCACCGTGACCATATCGACCCGCAATGCCGCGCCGTTGTCACCCGCCGGTCGCCCACAGGCAACGAGCGCCAGAACTGCGGCGAGCGCCATGAGGCGGGGCAGGCAACGGATCATGGGGGCCGTTCTACCGCTTGCGCGGCGGCAGGCAAAGCGCAGATTGGTCCCCACCGTCAAAAGGGGTAGTTGCCGACGGCCAATGATCGCTTGCTTGCCGCCGCCGCCACCGCTGGCTAAGCCCCTGATGATGACAGAACCCGCCCCTTGCCCTGGCGACGTCACCGCCCTGATCGGCAATACGCCGCTGGTCGTCCTGCGCGGGCCGTCGGCGCGGACAGGATGCACGATCCTCGGCAAGTGCGAGTTCATGAATCCCGGCGGGTCGGTCAAGGACCGCGCCGCGCTGTTCATCATCCGCGATGCCGAGGAGCGCGGCGTCCTTGCCCCGGGCGGGACGATCGTCGAGGGGACGGCGGGCAATACCGGGATCGGCCTCGCGGTCGTCGCCAACGCGCTCGGCTACAAGACCGTCATCGTCATGCCCGACACCCAGAGCCGCGAGAAGCAGGAGACACTGCGGGCGTTGGGTGCGCGGCTCGTCCTTGTCGCCGCCGCGCCATACAGCAGCCCGTGCCACTACGTGCACCAGTCACGCCGCATCGCCGCCGAAACGCCGGGCGCGGTCTGGGCGAACCAGTTCGATAATCTCGCTAACCGCCGCGCCCACATCAAGACGACCGCCCCCGAGATCTGGGCCGACACGAACGGCAAGATCGACGGCTTCACCTGCGCCGTCGGCACCGGCGGAACGCTGGCGGGAGTCGCCATCGGGCTGAAGACCTTCGATCCCAAAGTGACGATCGCGCTCAGCGACCCCGAGGGTGCGGCGCTGTTCGACTGGTTCGCGCATGGCGAACTCCGCAGCCACGGCAAGTCGGTATCCGAGGGCATCGGCCAAAGCCGGATCACCGCCAACCTCGACGGGCTGACCGTCGACGCGCAGTTCCGCATCTCCGACACCGAGGCGCTGCCGGTGATGCACGCGCTGCTCGCCGACGAAGGGCTGTGCCTCGGCCTGTCGTCGGGGATCAACGTCGCCGGGGCGATCCGGCTCGCCGAACACCTCGGTCCCGGCAAGACGATCGTCACCATCCTGTGCGATTCGGGGATGCGCTATTTGTCGACGCTTTACGATCCCGCATGGTGTGCGGCGAAGGGCGTCGCAGCTCCGCCGTGGCTCGTCCCCTCGACAATCGCGCCCGCCGTCTCTACTTGATGACTAAATAAGGGCACAATCCAAGCGCTCGTGCGCGCGGATGCGGTCAAGTTTTGGCAAGCGAGGAATAGTGGCGAAGTTTTCGCGCATCCCCCGAACAGCCCGGTCGCTGGGTGCCCAGCGGTTGAATGTCGGGCTGACGTTGCTAGCACTGGTTTTTCTGACTGTGATGGCCGCCGCCGCCGGTGTTCGTGCAAGTCGACCGCACACGGCCGTCAACCCGCGAACGGAAACCCTTGCCGTCCTCGGCGTGGCGCCAGGCTCGGGCAATGCATCGACACTGAGCCAAGCGCACGAAGCGCCCTCGCCGACGCTGTCCGGTGCGCGATCGCCCGCTGGTCACAAGCCCTTATAGCTTTTCGGCGATTACGCACCGACTTATCCACAGAGAGACGAGTATCTGCCCGTCAAGAACAAAACATAATTGAAACCGGAATATTCCAATCATTCAGGTAAAAATGCGCCTTTGATCGGTCATATTCCATAGTTTCCCATTGCCAGCCCACGAAAGCCCATCTACCCCTTGTCCACAGCAGACGTCGGGGTTGTCGCAGAGTCCATCGGGGGGAATGTTGGTTCAAACCGATGCTCCGATGAGCGGTGTCCCCTCAGTCTGCCAGTTGCAGGCGGGCGCGTGACCGACGAATCATTCCTAGGCAATGCCTTGAACGGCATCGACGCAAAGGGCCGCCTGTCGGTCCCGGCCGCCTTCCGCGAGGTGCTCGCGGCGCGTTCAGATGGCCGAACCCTGATCCTCGCCCCCGCCGAACGCGCCGATTGCCTCGTCGGTTACGATAGCAGTTACCCCGCCAAGGTCCGCGCCGAACTCGAGGCACGCTTCGCCGGCGACTATAGCGGCGCGCGCGACGACCATTTCCGGGCGACCTTTGGTGCTGCCGAGCGGGTCCCGATCGACGAAAATGGCCGGATTATCGTGTCGAGTGCCATGAAGGGTACCGGCGAGTTCGACCGGCTCGCGTTGTTCTGGGGGATGGGAGACTATTTCGAGGTCTGGAACCCGTTGCACTTCGTCGAGCGACCCAACCTCGACCCGCGCGCCATCCGCATCGTTCAGCGTCTGCTCGACGCCCGGGGCACAGTATGACGCCGCGCCATGTCCCCGTGTTGCTGAGCGAGGTGATAACCGCGCTTCGGCTGTCGCCGGGGAGCGTGTACGTCGATGCCACTTTTGGCGCAGGCGGATATGCCCACGCCGCTTTGAGTCATGGCGCCGGACAAGTGTTCGGTATCGACCGAGACCCAACAGCACTCGCCGCGAATGATATCGACGACGCCCGACTGGTCCTGATCGAAGGGCGGTTTTCGATGATGGACCGGCTTCTCGCCGAACGCGGGATCACGAGCGTCGACGCGGTCGCGATGGACGTCGGCGTGTCGTCGATGCAACTCGACCAAGCCGAGCGCGGCTTCTCGTTCCAGAACGACGGCCCGCTCGACATGCGGATGGGTAACGATGGGCCATCCGCCGCCGATTTCATCAACACGGCGACCGAAGCTGAAATCGCCGAGGTGCTTTTCCGCCTTGGCGATGAACCAAAAGCGCGTCGCATTGCCCGCGCCGTCGTCAACGATCGCCCGTTCGCGCGCACCGCCGCGCTTGCCGCGATGGTCCGCAGCGTGTGCGGGCCATCTGCGACCGGCAAAGATCCGGCGACACGAACATTTCAGGCGCTCCGCATTCACGTCAACGACGAGTTGGGCGAACTCGAAGCAGGGCTTCAGGCCGCCGAACGCCTCCTCCGCGCCGGTGGGCGGCTCGCCGTCGTCAGCTTCCACAGCCTCGAAGATCGCATCGTCAAAACCTTCATGCGCGAGCGGAGCGGCGCCGCCCCAACCGGTTCACGGCATCTCCCAACAACGTCGGCCCGCGCCGCGACCTTCACCGACACTGGCAAGGCGATCCGGCCAACGCCGACGCAGATCGAGCATAATCCTCGGGCCCGCTCTGCGACGTTGCGCGCGGCCACAAGGACAACGGCAGCAGCATGGGGGCACGCATGAACACCGTTTCATCCGCAGCGTTGATCGCGGCCGCACTGGTGTCGATCGTCGGCTATTACACGGTCTCCATTCATGCCTCGAACGAGCGGATGGCGATCGCTGCATCGCGCGCAACGATCGTGCGGGATATCAGCGAGATCCATCGGCTCCGGGCTGACCTGCGCACTCGCTCCCGGCTTCCTGAACTCCAACGTTGGAACGAACAAGTCCTCGGCCTTGCGGCACCGCGCGCCGAGCAACTGATCACCAGTCCTATGATGTTGGCGGCTTATACCGCGCCCAATACGCCTGCGGTGGCGCTGCAGCCCAATGTCAGTGTCGCCGTCGTCCGCAACGTCGTGGCTCCAGCGCCGCTGATCCATCAGGCGAGTTTTTCGCCCCGCGCTGCGCGTGATCTCGGGACCGATGCGGCGCTTGCGGGGGGCGAAGTCCTGACGAGCGGTTTCCACAAAGTCGCCCTGCGATGACCGCGCTGGCGCTCACGCGCCGGACCTTTGCGCTCGCTGGACAGCGTCAAGCCGCCTTTACTTCCGCGCGGCAGCGGCTGATGATTGCCTTGTTATCCTTTGTGGTTATAACTCTCCTTATCGGCCTTCGCCTACTTGACCTCGCCGTTCTGCATGAAATAGGTCATCCTGAAGCCGACGGTGCTGCCGCCATAACGACGCTGCGCGGCGAGATCGTCGATCGCAACGGGATCGAATTGGCGGGCACTGTCGACGCGGTTGCGGTAACCGTCGCGCCGCGCAAATTAGTCGGAAATCCAACCGTATTGGCTCAGCGCCTCGCAGAGATCGTGCCGGATCGCAGTGCATCGGAAATTTATGCCGAATTGATCCATCCTGGTACATTCCGTTATATTTCGCGGCGCGTGTTACCGGCGCAGGCGACGGCGATCAATGCTTTGGGAGAGCCGGCGATTGGGCTGAAGCGTGAGCCGGAGCGGTTATATCCGAACCTCGGTCTCGCGGCGCATGTCGTCGGTTACACCGATGTCGACGGGCATGGCCGCTATGGCATGGAGCGGGCCGCCGACGCTCATTTAACCGCTTTGGCGACACGTGGCGCGCCAGTTGCGCTGTCGCTCGACAGCCGCGTTCAGCAAGCGCTCGAAAGCGAGCTTGGCGCGGCGATGAGCGAATTCTCGGCCCTCGGCGCCGCCGGCATTGTCATGGACGTCCGTACCGGTGAGGTCATCGCCCTCGCCTCGCTGCCGCAGTTCAACCCGAACGCGCCCGGCCACGGCGACGACAACGCGCGCTTTGATCGCGCGACACTGGCCGTCTACGAGCTTGGCAGCACGTTCAAAACGTTGACTATTGCGATGAGTCTAAACGACGGCCTCATCAAATCGATGGACCAGAAATACGATGCGACCGCGCCGATCCACATCGGGCGCTTCACCATCCACGACGACCGCGGCCACGAGCTTCGTAAATGGGCGACCGTCCCCGAAATCTTCATCCATTCGTCGAACATCGGCACCGCCCATATGGCCGCGGAGCTGGGCGCGACACGACAGCGTGCGTACCTCGACGCGCTGGGCTTCCTGTCGCCGGTATCGGGCGAACTGATGGAGCGCGGGCATACGCTGTACCCGGCGGCGAATAACTGGGGCGAGGTCGCGACGATGACGGTCGGCTTCGGCCATGGCATCGCCGTCACCCCGCTCCACCTCGCCACCGCTTACGCTGCCGTCGTCAACGGCGGCATCTGGCATCCGGCAACGATGCTGAAAGTAGCGCCCGGCCAAGCCGTTGCGGGTAAGCGCGTCTTTTCGGAAAAGACATCCGACACGATGCGTGCGTTGCTGCGGATGGTTGTCACGTCGGGGACCGGACGCAAGGCAAACGCGCCGGGTTACCGCGTCGGCGGCAAGACCGGCACGGCGGAAAAGCAGCAAGGCGGGCATTACCAGAAACACGTCAACGTCTCGACCTTCGCCGCCGCCTTCCCGATGGACGCGCCGCGCTATGTCATCATCGCGCTGCTCGACGCCCCGCATGGGACCAAAGCGACCGGCGGCTTTTCGACTGCCGGTATGGTCACCGCGCCGAGCGTGGCGAAGCTGGTCGCGCGGATCGCGCCGATCCTCGGCGTCGCGCCCGATCTCGACCACGACATCGACGTGTCGGGGATGCTCGGCCTCGTCGCCAACGCGCCGGAAAAGGAGTGACGCTGGGGGAAATCGTCGGCGACACGGCACTCAGCGCCGCCGATGCGGCGCGCACGGTTACCGGCTTCGCCCTCGATCATCGCAAGGTCGCGCCGGGAACCATTTTCGGTGCCTTCCCCGGCGCAACCGTCAACGGCGAGGATTATATCGCTGCCGCCATTGCCGCCGGGGCGGTTGCGGTCGTCGCCCGCAGCGGGGCTCAAGTCATTGGCGTACCGCATCTTTCGGCCGACGAGCCGCGCCGCTACTTCGCCCGGCTCGCCGCGACCTTTTTCGGCCCCTTCCCCGCCACCACCGTCGCCGTCACGGGAACCAACGGCAAGACGTCGACTGTCGAACTGACGCGGCAGCTATGGCGGCTGGCCGGGCATCGGGCGGCGAGCATCGGCACGCTGGGGGTGACGACCGCCGACGACGCGGTGTCCACCGGGCTGACGACCCCTGACGTGGTTACCTTCCTCGGCAACATGGGCGGACTGGCGCGCGAAGGACTGAGCCACGTCGCGTTCGAAGCGTCGAGCCACGGCCTCGCCCAATACCGCACCGAGGGGCTGCCCGTGCGCGCAGCGGCCTTCACCAACCTGTCGCGTGACCACCTCGACTACCACGGCACGATGGCCGACTATTTTGCCGCCAAGCTACGTCTTTTCACCGATGTGGTTGAACAAGACGGTTTCGCAGTTATCTGTGATGACGGCAGCCAATATCCCGCAGCGGTTATTTCCGCGTGTATCGAGCGGGGGGTGCGGATGATCATTATCCGTGACGACGCCACGGATGCGGCTGGTCACGGCGGCGCGACGGAAGCCGTTTCGTATCAGGGTCTTGCCCGCTTTCTGATCGTATCTGCCCGCACCGCGTCCGCGCAGGGTCAAGACCTCGCGATTGCGTTCGATGGTGCACCTTATACCGTAAAATTACCGCTGATCGGCGCATACCAGGCCGCGAACGCGCTGACTGCCGCCGCGCTCGTCATTGCCACCGGCGGCGACCCGGCGACGACCTTCGTCAACCTCGCCCGGGTCCAGCCGGTGCGCGGGCGGCTCGAGCGCGCTGTCATCGCGCGGTCGGGGGCGGCAGTCTATGTCGATTATGCCCATACCCCTGACGCGATCGAAGCGGCGTGCCTTGCGCTGCGCCCGCACGTCGCCGGGCGGTTGCGGCTGGTGTTCGGCGCGGGCGGCGACCGCGACGCCGGCAAGCGCCCGCTGATGGGGGCGACGGCAACCGCGGGCGCCGACGACGTCATCGTCACCGACGACAATCCGCGCGGCGAAGATGCGGTTGCCATCCGCGCGGCGATCATGGCGCAAGCACCCGGCGCGACCGAAATCGGCGACCGCCGCGCCGCAATTCGCGCGGCGATTGCGGCGAGCGGGCCGGGCGATGTCGTCCTTATCGCCGGCAAGGGTCACGAAACCGGGCAGATCATCGGCGACCGCGTTTTGCCGTTCGACGATGTCGTCGTCGCGCGGGAAGTCGCCGATGCGATCGGCCGGGTGGGAGCGTGATTCCCCTCTGGACCTCCGCCGACATCGTCGCCGCGACCGCAGGCACCGCGTCCGCGCCTTTCGTCGCGACCGGCGTTACCTTCGATTCGCGCGAGGTGACCGGGGGCGAATTGTTCGTCGCGCTGACCGGCGAGGCGACCGACGGCCACCGCTTCGTCGACCAGGCGCGGTCACACGGCGCGAGCGCGATGCTCGTCAGCGCAGCGGTCGACGGGCCTCACGTCCGCGTTCCCGACACGATGGCGGCGTTGACCGCCCTCGCCGCCGCCGCCCGGGCCCGAACGGACGCCGCGATCATCGGCGTCACGGGCAGCGTCGGCAAGACCGGGACGAAGGAAGCGCTCCGCCTCGCCCTCGACCGCGCGGCGCCCGGCGCGGTCCACGCTTCGGTCAAGTCGTACAACAACCACACCGGGGTCCCGCTCAGCCTCGCCCGGATGCCCGCCGCCACCCGCTTCGGCGTGTTCGAAATGGGGATGAACCACGCGGACGAGCTGACCGCCCTGACCGCGCTCGTCCGCCCGCACGTCGCCGTCGTGACATGGGTGGCGAGCGCCCACCGCGAATTCTTCGCGAGCGAGGAAGCGATCGCTGATGCGAAAGGCGAGATCTTCGCCGGGCTCGAACCCGGCGGGACGGCGGTCATTCCGTTCGATTCGGCCCACCGCGACCGGCTGATCGCCGCCGCCCGGCCCCACGCCGCCCGCATCGTGACGTTTGGCCTTGGCAACGGTGCCGACGTCCGCGCCACCGACCATGTCCTCCATTCCGACTGCACGACGGCAACGGCACAGGTTGGCGACAAGCGCCTGATGTTCCGGATCGGGACGCCGGGGGCGCACTGGCTGTCGAACGCGCTTGCCGTGCTGGCGGCGGTCGATGCGGTCGGCGGCGACCTCGCGCTGGCGGGACTCGCGCTCGCCGAAATGGGCGGGCTCCCGGGGCGCGGCGAGAGCTTCACCGTGCCGTGCGGCGACGGTGGCGACGGTGCGGCAACCGTCATCGACGAAAGCTATAACGCCAACCCGGCGTCGATGGCCGCCACGCTGGCCGTCCTTGGCGGCATGGCCGCGACCGGGCGAAAGCGCGTCATCCTGGGTGAGATGAAGGAGCTTGGCCGCGAGTCCGACGCCTTTCACGCCGCCCTCGCGCCGCTGATCGACGCCGCCGGGGTTGGCCACGCTATCCTTGTCGGCCCCGCGATGGCCGCGCTCGCCGCCGCTCTGCCGCGCCACATTCCGGCGGTCGTCGTGGCCGATGCGGCGGCCGCATTCTCCGCCCTGTCGGGCCGTTCGGGCCTTGCCGCCGGAGATGTTTTGCTGATCAAGGGGTCGAACTCGGTCCGGCTCGGCGACGTCGTCGCGGGCTTGCGGAAGGCGGCTGTATGATCTTCGTTCTCGCCCGGATGACGCACTTCGAAGGCGTCCTCAACCTGTTCCGCTATATCACCTTCCGCAGCGGCGCGGCGGTGATGACGGCGCTGGCGATCGCGTTGTGGCTCGGGCCGCGCTTCATCGCGTGGCTCCGCGCGCGGCAGGGCAAGGGCCAGCCGATCCGCAGCGACGGCCCCGCGTCGCACCTGCTGACCAAGAAAGGCACCCCGACAATGGGCGGCCTGCTCATCCTCATCTCGATGACGATTTCGACATTATTGTGGATGGACGTGTCGAACGGCTTCACCTGGACGTGCCTGTTCGTCACACTCGGCTTCGGCGCAATCGGCTTCATGGACGATTACGACAAGGTGGTGAAACGATCGGCGAAGGGCGTGTCGGCGCGCGTGCGGCTGGCGCTGGAGTTCGCCATTGCCGGGGGCGCGACGTGGTACATCGGCTCGCGCGTCGGGCACACGCTGTACCTGCCGTTCCTGAAGGACGCGGGGCTGTACCTCGGCCTCGGCTATATCGCTTTCGGTGCCTTCATCATCGCGGGCATGGGCAATGCGGTTAATTTGACCGACGGCCTCGATGGGCTGGCGACGATGCCGGTCATCATCGCCGCGCTAACGCTCGGGGTGATCGCCTACCTCGCTGGCAACATCCGCTTCGCCGATTATCTGGGCATCCACCATGTCGCCGGATCGGGCGAGCTCGCGGTGTTCGTCGGCGCGCTGATCGGGGCGTGCCTCGGCTTCCTATGGTTCAACGCGCCCCCGGCGGCGGTGTTCATGGGTGACACGGGGTCGCTGGCCCTGGGCGGCGCGCTCGGCACCATCGCGGTCGTCACCAACCACGAGATCGTCCTGCTGCTGGTCGGCGGACTGTTCGTGCTGGAGACGGTCAGCGTCATCGTTCAGGTCATCAGCTTCAAGACGACCGGCAAGCGCGTGTTCAAGATGGCCCCGCTCCATCACCACTACGAACAGCTCGGGTGGAGCGAGTCGACGGTCGTCATCCGCTTCTGGATCGTGAGCCTCGTACTCGCGCTCGCGGGCCTCGCGACGTTGAAACTGCGGTGATCACCTGTGCGGCTTGGGCAGGGAAGACCTTCGGCGTGTTCGGGCTGGCGCGCACCGGCAAATCGGTCGTCGCCGCACTGGTGGCGAGCGGGGCGACGGCGCTGGCGTGGGATGATAGCGACGCGGTGCGCACGGCATTCGGCGGCGCGGTCACCGATCTCCACACCGCCGACCTGAGCGGGCTGGCGGCGATGGTCGTCTCGCCCGGCGTGCCGCACGACAACCCCGTCTTCGCTCGCGCCGTGGCGGCGGGCATCCCCGTCATCGGCGACATCGAGCTGTTCGCCCAGGCGCGGAGCGGGCTGCCGCCGCACAAGGTCGTCGGCGTGACCGGGACCAACGGCAAATCGACCACCGCCGCGCTGATCCACCACATCCTCGCGTCCGCCGGCATCCCCGCGCGCCTCGGCGGCAACATCGGCGCGCCGATCCTGGGCGAGGAGCCGCTGGCAGCGGGGGGCGTGTACGTCCTCGAACTGTCGAGCTTCCAGCTCGAGCTGACCTCCAGCCTCATCAGCGACGTCGCCGTTCTCCTCAACATCACCCCCGACCACCTCGACCGCCACAGCACGATGGCGGCCTATGCCGCCGCCAAGGGACGGCTGTTCGAGATGCAGATCCCCGCCGATACGGCGATCATCGGTCAGGATGACGAGCCATCGCGCGACATCGGCGATGTCGCCGTCGCGCGCGTCGTGCCGATCTCGGCGGTTGCGATCCCGGACGAAGGCGTCGGCGCCGTGGACGGGCGGCTTTACCTCGCGGGCGAGGACATCGGTGCACAGGCCGACTGGCCGACGCTCGCCGGACCGCACAACGCGCAGAACGTCGCCGCCGCCGTCGCCGCGACGCGCGTCCTTGGCGTCGACCGCGCCACTGTCCTCGCCGCCCTCGCCACCTACCCCGGCCTTCCCCACCGCATGGAGCGCGTTCGCGACCTGAACGGCGTCGCCTTCGTCAACGACTCCAAGGCGACCAACCCGACGTCGACCGCCCCGGCGCTGGCCGCCTTCCCGCACGTCCACTGGATCGCGGGAGGCCTCGCCAAGACCGATGACCTCGACGCGTGCCTGCCGCACCTCGGCCACGTCCGCGCGGCGTATCTGATCGGCGACGCCGCGCCGCTGTTCGCACAGCTGCTCGACGGCCGGGTGCCGGTGGTGATGGCCGACACGCTCGACCGCGCCGTCGCTCTCGCCGCCGCCGCGGCGGTGCCGGGCGACACCGTCCTGGCGTCACCGGCGTGTGCAAGTTACGACCAGTTTACCGACTATGCGGCGCGGGGCGACGCATTCAAACGCCAGGTGGGGGCGCTATGAAACATCTCTCGCGCAATGACCGGTCGCTGGTCGGGCGGTGGTTCTGGACGATCGACAAGACCCTGCTCGCGCTGGTCATGCTGTTGATCGGGCTGGGCATCGTCGCCGTCGCCGCCGCGGCCCCCGCCGCCGCGCATCGGTATTCGGGCGGCACGGTCCGCATCGGCGAACTATTCTATCTCAAACGCCAGATCATGTGGATCCTCGCCGGGGTGCCAGTGATGCTGTTAACGTCGATGCTGCCGATCGATTGGGCCAAGCGCGTCGCGATCGGCGGCACGATCGTCTTCATCGTCGCGCTGTTCGCCGTCCCGTTCCTTGGGTCCGAGGTCAATGGCGCGGTGCGGTGGATCAACCTGCCGGGCTTTCAGCTTGAGCCGTCGGAATTCCTCAAGCCGATGTTCGTCATCACCACCGCGTGGCTGCTCGCGGCGCGCTTCGACGACCGCAGCTTGCCGACGATGCAGCTGTCGTTCGGGCTTCTCGTTGTCATCGCCGGGTTGTTGGTGAAGCAGCCCGACTTCGGCCAGACGGCGCTGTTCGGCGCGGTATGGACGGCGCAGGCGATTCTTGCCGGAATGAGCGTGCTGGTCATCGGCGGCGTCGTCTGCCTCGCCATCGGCGGGCTTGGCGTCGCGTACCTGACCTCGACCCATGTAGCGGAACGGATCGATCATTTCGTCAAAGGCACCGGCGACACCTATCAGATCGACCGCGCCCTCGACTGTTTCAAGGCGGGCGGGCTGTTCGGCGCGGGGCCGGGCGAAGGGCAGATGAAGTTCCGCCTGCCCGAGGCGCACACCGACTACATCTTTTCCGTCATCGGCGAGGAATTCGGCGCGATCGCCTGTTTCGTCCTCGCCGTGCTGTACCTCGCGATCGTCGTCCGGGTGGTGCTTCAGCTGCTCGACGAGGAGGAGCCGTTCATTTTCCTCGCCGCCGCCGGCCTGGCGATCCAGTTCGGGCTCCAGGCGATGATCAATATGGCGGTCAACCTGGCGCTGCTGCCGTCGAAGGGGATGACGCTGCCGTTCGTCAGCCACGGCGGATCGTCGTTCCTCGCGCTGTCGCTCGGCATGGGGCTCTTGCTCGCGCTGACCCGGCGCAACCCGTATTTGAAGGCATCGCCCTACGCCGCGCGCGCACAGGCGGCATGAAGCACTTCGTTGTCGCCGCCGGCGGGACGGGGGGGCACATGGTTCCCGCGCACGTCCTCGCCGCCGAGCTGATGACGCGCGGCCACCGCGTGACGCTGATGACCGATGCACGCGGCCTGCGCTTTCCGGGACTGTTCCACGGCGTCGCGACGAAGATCGTCGAGAGTGCGGTGATCGGGTCGCCGCTCGGCTGGCCGCGAGCGGCGCTGAAGGTGTGGCGCGGACGGCGCGACGCAATGGCGTTCCTCCGCGCCGAACATGTCGCCGCCGTCGTCGGCTTCGGCGGCTACCCGTCGCTACCCCCGCTCCTCGCGGCGATCGCGCTCGGGCGACCGGCGGTACTCCACGAGCAAAATGCGGTGCTGGGTCGCGTCAATCGCCTTCTCGCGGGACGGGCAACGCGCATTGCGACGAGCTTCGCGCCGACGCTCCGCCTCGCCGCCGCTTATGCCGCGAAGACCGTGTTCACCGGGCTGCCCGTCCGCGCCGAGGTCGCCAGCATCGGCGACGCCCCCTACCCCGCAACCACGGGCGCTCTCGAAATCTTTGTGACCGGCGGCAGCCAGGGGGCGTCGATCCTGTCGCGCGTCATCCCGGCCGCGATCGGCCTCCTCCCCCCCGATCTCCGCGCGCGGTTGCACATCGCCGAGCAGTGCCGACCGGAAGACATCGCCGCCGTCCGCGCGACCTTTGCCAAGCAGGGCACCGCCGCCACGTGCGAGACGTATTTTGCCGATTTCGCCGCCCGGCTCGCCGCCGCCCACCTCGTCATCGGCCGCAGCGGCGCATCAACCATGGCGGAATTGACCGCTGCCGGACGCCCGGCAATCCTGGTCCCGTTCGCCGCCGCGACCGACGATCATCAGGCTGCGAACGCCGCCGCCTTCGTCGCCGCCGGAGCCGGGCCGATGCTGCGCGAGAGCAATTTCACCCCCGCCGCCGTCGCGACCGCGATCGTTTCGCTGACATCGATCGGCGCGCTGGCAAAGGCGGCGCAAGCGGCTAGAAGCATCGGCCATCCCCACGCCGGCGCGACCCTCGCCGATCTTGTCACCAGCCTCGGAACGACAGCATGACCGGCATTGCCCACGACATCGGCACGATCCACTTCATCGGCATCGGCGGCATCGGCATGTCCGGGATCGCCGAGGTGATGCACAATCTCGGCTACAGCGTTCAAGGGTCGGACGTGGCCGAGGGCTATGTCGTGCAGGGGCTGCGCGACAAGGGCATCGCCGTCACCATCGGCCACGCCGCCGCGAACCTCGGGCAGGCCGCGGTCGTCGTCACCTCGACGGCGATCGTGCGGACGAACCCCGAAGTCGCCGCCGCCATCGAACGGCGCATCCCGGTTGTCCGTCGCGCCGAGATGCTCGCCGAGTTGATGCGGCTCAAGTCGACCGTCGCCGTTGCTGGCACCCACGGCAAGACGACGACGACGTCGATGATCGCGGCACTCCTCGACGCCGGGGGGATGGACCCGACGGTCATCAACGGCGGTATCATCAACACCTATGGCTCGAACGCGCGGCTTGGCGCGGGCGAGTGGATGGTTGTCGAGGCCGACGAGAGCGACGGCAGTTTCTTACGTCTGTGCGGGACGATCGGCGTCGTCACCAACATCGACCCCGAACACCTCGACCATTATGGCGACTTCGACCGCGTCCGCGCGGCCTTCGTCGAGTTCGTCGAGCACGTTCCGTTCTACGGCGCCGGCGTTTTGTGCCTCGATCATCCTGAGGTGCAGGCGTTGCTGCCCAAGGTGCAGGACCGGCGGATCATTACCTACGGCTTCTCGGCGCAAGCCGACGTGCGCGGCGAGAACGTGACGCCGGTGCCGGGCGGCAACCGCTTCACCGCAGTCGTTCGCGACCGCGCGGGAGCCGAACGCCGGATCGAGCCGCTGATGCTGCCGATGCCGGGGCGGCACAACGTCCAGAACGCCCTTGCCGCCGTCGCCGTCGCGGTCGAACTCGGGATCGACGACGCCGCGATCACGGCCGGGTTCGCGCGCTTCGGCGGCGTCAAGCGCCGCTTCACCCGCGTCGGCGAGGTCATGCTTCCCGGCGGGAGCGTCACCATCATCGATGACTATGGCCACCACCCGGTCGAGATCCGCGCCGTCCTGTCGGCGGCGCGGGAAGGAGTCGGCATCGGGACCGGGGGCCGCGTCATCGCCGTCGTCCAGCCGCACCGCTTCACGCGCTTGCGCGACCTGATGGCCGACTTCCAAACCGCGTTCAACGACGCTGACATGGTCATCGTCGCGCCGGTCTATGCCGCTGGCGAAGCCCCGATCTACGGGGTCGATGCCGACGCGCTGGCGACCGGTCTGCGCCGCGCCGGACACCGCAGCGTCGCGACGACGACCGGCGCCGATGCGCTCGCGGCGCAGCTGGCGGAAATCGTTGCACCCGGCGACATGGTTGTCTGCCTCGGTGCGGGCGACATCACCAAATGGGCGGCGGAGCTTGCCCCCGCGATCGCGCGGCGGCGATGACGGCGCTTGCGATTCGGCACGCAGTGCGAGGACGCCTGACCGCAGCGGCTCCGCTGGCTCCGCTGATCTGGTTCAAGGCAGGCGGCCGCGCCGAGACGCTGTTCGAGCCGGCCGATACCGACGATCTCGCGCAATTCCTCGCCGACGATCCGTCGGTTCCCGTCATGTCGCTCGGCCTCGGCTCGAACCTGATCGTCCGCGACGGCGGCGTGTCCGGCGTGACGGTACGGCTCGGCAAGACCTTTGCCGGGGTCCTCTTCGACGGTGACCGGATCATCGCCGGAGCGGGCGCGCCGGGAATCGCCGTCGCCAGCGCCGCGCGTGATGCCGGGCTGGCGGGGTTGGAATTTCTGCGCGGCATTCCCGGCACGGTCGGCGGCGCGGTTCGGATGAACGCCGGAGCCTATGGCCGCGAGGTCGCCGATTGCCTGATCGCAGCAACGGTCGTCCGCCGCGACGGATCAGTCGTCGTCCTGACGGCGGCGGAAATCGGCTTCGCTTACCGGCACTGCGGGCTGCCGCGCGACGCGGTCGTCGTCGAAGCGACTTTCCGCACGACCCCGGGCGAGCGCGCGGTTATCGCTGCCGAGATGGACCGCATCGCCACCGAACGCGAAGCCTCGCAGCCGCTCCGCTCACGCACCGGCGGCTCGACCTTCGCCAATCCGCCGGGGCACAAGGCATGGGCGCTGATCGACGCCGCCGGGTGCCGGGGGCTAGGGCGTGGTGGCGCCCAGGTCAGCGAGAAGCATACCAACTTCCTCATCAACACCGGCGACGCGACCAGCGCCGACCTCGAAGGGTTGGGCGACGAGGTCCGCGCCCGCGTGCTCGCGCACAGCGGCGTCGAATTGCGCTGGGAAATCGTGCGCGTGGGGGCGGCATGAACGTCGTCGTCCTTATGGGCGGGTGGTCGGCCGAACGCGAGGTGTCGCTGATCAGCGGCGTGGGGATCGCCGCCGCGTGCCGCCGGCTGGGGCACGACGTCACCGAGATCGACATGGGCCGCGACGTCGCCGCCCGGCTGCTCGCCGCCGCTCCCGACGTCGTGTTCAACGCGCTTCACGGCTCGCCGGGCGAGGACGGGACGGTGCAGGGGATGCTCGACCTGCTTGGGCTGAAATACACCCATAGCGGGGTCGCCACGTCGGCGATCGCGATCGACAAAGCGCTGACCAAGGCGTTTCTGACCCCGCTTGGCATCCGGATGCCAAGCGGGCGCGTCATCGCCTCGGCGAGCGTCCACGACGGTGATCCGCTGCCCCGCCCCTATGTCCTCAAACCCGTCAACGAGGGGTCGAGCGTCGGCGTCGCAATCGTCACCGCCGAGTCCAACTATGGTCATCCGATTGCTCCCGGCGCTGCGGGCCCATGGCGCGACTTCGACCACCTCCTCGCCGAGCCGTTCATCGCCGGACGCGAATTGACCGTCGCCGTCCTTGACGCGCCCGACGGTCCGTGCGCTCTCGCCGTCACCGAGTTGAAGCCGGTCAAGGGCTTCTACGACTATGACGCGAAATACACCGATGGCCTGACCGTGCACATCTGCCCCGCCGACCTGCCGCCCGACATCGAAGCCAGCGCGCTTGACATGGCGGCGCGCGCCCACGCCGCGCTCGGCTGCCGGGGGGCGTCGCGGTCCGACTTCCGCTGGGACGATACCCAAGGCGAGGCGGGGCTGTTCCTTTTGGAAATCAATACCCAGCCTGGCATGACCGCGCTCAGCCTGGTGCCCGAACAGGCGCGCGTTTGCGGCATCGACTATGACGCGCTCGTCGCGCGCCTGCTCGCGAGCGCGACATGAGCGCGGCGGTCATCAAGCGCGGCGCCCCGCGCACCGCCAAACCCGTGGTAAAGCCGGTCGTCATGATCCGCGTTCCGGTGGCACCGCGCCGCTTTTATGCGCGGCTGGCCATCGGCGTGGCCGGGCTGCTCGTGCTGGCGGGAGCGGTCGCGGCGATCGTCGCCGGGGTGCCGGGTCAGATGTGGCAGGCGACCGCGCGCGCTACTGCCCGCGCCGGGTTCGAGGTCCGCCACGTCGAGGTCCACGGCGTCGCCACCGGCCCGCGCCTCGCGGTCATCTCCGCCGCGCTGGAAGGGCCGACCAATTCGATGCTGCTCGTCGATCTGACGGCAGCCCGGGCGCGACTTCGGGCGCTGCCATGGGTGGCCGACGCGAGCGTCAGCCGCCGGCTGCCTGACAGGCTGATCGTCGACGTCATCGAGCGACGCGCCGTTGCGCTGTGGCAATTCCAGCACCGCCTCGCCGCGATTGACCGCGCCGGAGTGCCGCTGACCGCCGATCGACTGGAGCGGTTCGCCGCGCTGCCGCTCGTGGTCGGTCCCGACGCCAACCGCCACGTCGACGAGCTGCTGACCTTACTCGCCGCCGCCCCGCGCCTCGCCGCGACGGTCGATGCGGCGACCTTCGTCGGAACGCGCCGGTGGGACCTGCGCTTCACGAGCGGCGAGACGCTGGCACTGCCCGAAGGCGGCGCAGCACGGCGCGCGCTGACCCGCTTCGACCGGCTCGACAAGTCGGACGGGCTGCTCGGTCACGGCTACACTCGCTTCGACCTGCGTCAACCGGGGCAGATGACCGTCCGCGTCGCCACCCCTGGACCGCCGGCAGGCAAGGCGGCGGCGGTGGCGATATGACCCCGCCGAAGGGTCAGCGCGGCGAGCGCACCGTCACCGTCCTCGACGTCGGCACGTCGAAGGTCGCCGCGCTCATCGCCCTCGTCGGCGCGGGGGAGCCGCGCGTCATCGGCGTCGGCCAGCGCGTCTGCCACGGCGTCCGCCGCGGCCTCGTCGCCGACATGGAAAAGACGGAAAGCGCCGTTCGCGCCGCCGTCGACCAGGCCGAACGCAACGCCGGGGTCCAGGCGGGCGCGGTTTACGTCAATATGTCGGCGGGAGGGTTGCGAAGCGAAGTCGAGACGGTCGAGATCGACATCGGCGGCCACCGCATTGCCGACGCCGACATGGCGAACCTGCTCGCCGCCGGGCGCGCGCGGATCGACCCCGGCAACCGCACCGTCCTCCACGCGCAGCCGGCGCTGTACGCCGTCGACGGCAATTTCGTTGAGAACCCCGTCGGTTTCCACGCCGACCGGCTTGGCATGGACATCCACGTCGTCACCGCCGACACGCCGCCGATCCGTAACCTCGACCTCGCCGTCCGATCGGCACACCTCGGCGTTCGCACCATGGTCGCGTCACCGGCGGCGGCAAGCCTTGCGGTGCTGGCGCGCGAGGAGCGTGAACTCGGCGTCGCCCTGATCGAGATCGGCGCGGGGGTGACGAACATCGCCGTGCACTTGATGGGCCAGCTTGTCGGCGTCGCGTCGGTGCCGATGGGGGCGGGCGATATCACCAACGATATCGCCAGCGCCTTTGCGACGCGCCGCAGCTACGCCGAGCGCCTGAAGACACTCTACGGAGCGGCGATCACGGCGCAGAAGGACAACCACGATCTGATCGAAATACCGCCGATCAGCGACGACGAGGGCGCCGAAACCGCGCAGGTGCCGCGCTCGCAGATCATCGCCGTGGTGCGACACCGCCTCGACCTGCTGTTCGGCGAGGTCGCGCTGCGGCTGCCGCAGCTGGGGTTTGCGGGACCG
>JANYFA010000126.1 GCA_025362895.1 Sphingomonadaceae bacterium
TCTCGACATCGGCGACTCGGTCCACATCTCGGCGGTCAAGCTGCCCGAGGGCGTGACATCGGTGATCACCGACCGCGACTTCACCATCGTGACGATGGTCGCGCCGTCGGCGCTGCAATCGGCCGACGCCGCCGCCGACGAGGCGACCGCTGCTGCCGCTGCCGCCGAGTCCTCTGCCGCTTCGACTGCTGCCAAAGCTTAACGGTCCGCAGGGGCCGGCGAAGTGCAGATCTTCGCCGGCCTCGGCAACCCGGGAGCCGCCCATGCGGGGCAGCGCCACAACTTCGGTTTCATGGCGGTCGACGCGCTCCATTCGCGGTGGCGGTTTGACCCGTGGCGGACGCGCTTCCTCGGGCTGGCCGCCGAAGGGCACATCGGGGCCGAGCGGATCGTCCTGCTCAAACCCGCGACCTTCATGAACGACAGCGGGCGATCGGTCGCCGAGGCAATGCGCTTCTACAAGCTCGACGCCGCAGCACTGACGGTGTTCTACGACGAGCTCGACCTCGCGCCGTTCAAGGTGAAGGTGAAGCGCGGCGGCGGGGCGGCGGGCCACAACGGCATCCGCTCGATCGACGCGCACAGCGCCGGGTTCGGCGGCATCGATTATCGCCGCGTCCGGCTGGGCATCGGCCATCCGGGGCACAAGGACCGCGTGCTCGGTTACGCACTGGGCAACTTCGCCAAAGCCGAGTCTCCGGACCGCGACGCCCTCCTCGACGCGGTCGCGGCGGAGGCCGAATGGCTGGCGACGGGCGACGACGTGCGGTTTATGAACGACGTCGCGTTGCGCTCCCCTCCGCTTTAGGGGAGGGGCGAGAGGCCCTAGCAAGGCGGCGACTTCCCTGCCCCCGGCCCCGCCCCTGGAGGGGAGGGGCGACGAAAGGAACGATCATGGGTTTCCGTTGCGGCATCGTCGGCCTCCCCAACGTCGGCAAGTCGACGCTGTTCAACGCGTTGACCCAGACGGCGGCGGCGGCGGCGGCGAATTATCCGTTCTGCACGATCGAGCCGAACGTCGGCAACGTACCGGTCCCTGACCCGCGCCTCGACGCCATCGCCAAAATCGCCCATTCGGCGAAGATCATCGCGACGCAGCTTGGCTTTACCGACATCGCCGGGCTGGTGCGCGGCGCGTCGAAGGGCGAGGGACTCGGCAACCAGTTCCTCGGCAATATCCGTGAGACCGACGCGATCGTTCACGTCTTGCGCTGCTTCGTCGACGACGACGTCACCCATGTCGAGGGTCGCATCGACCCCGTCGCCGACGCCGAGACGGTTGAGACCGAACTGATGCTCAGCGACCTCGAATCGCTGGAGAAGCGCGTCCCTGCCTTCGTCAAAAAAGCCGGCCAGGGCGACAAGGAAGCGAAGGTCGCCGCGAGCGTATTAGGGCAGGCGCTCGATCTGCTCCGCGAAGGTAAGCCCGCCCGGCTGACGGTCCCGAAGGACGAGGACGAGGCGCGCGTGCTGAACCAGGCGCAGCTGCTTACCGCCAAGCCGATCCTATATGTTTGCAACGTCGACGAGGCATCGGCTTCCACGGGCAACGCGCAATCGACGGCAGTCGCGGCGATGGCGGCGGCGAGCGGCGCGGGGTCCGTCGTCATTTCGGCGGCGATCGAGAGCGAGATCGCCCAGATGGACCCGGCCGACCGCCCGGATTTCCTGAGCGAACTCGGGCTGACCGAAACCGGCCTCGCCCGCGTCGTCCGCGCGGGATACGACCTGCTCCACCTGCGAACGTATTTCACTGCCGGGCCGAAGGAGACGCGCGCGTGGACCGTCCCCGTCGGGACCAAGGCACCGGCGGCGGCGGGCGTCATTCATGGTGACTTCGAACGCGGCTTCATCCGCGCGGAAACGATCGGCTATGACGATTATGTCACGCTGGGCGGCGAAACGGCGGCGCGCGACGCGGGCAAGCTGCGGAGCGAGGGCAAGGAGTATGTCGTCGCCGACGGCGACATCATGAACTTCCGCTTCAACGTGTGATCGACCGCACCGAATTTGTTCGTTATGTTCTGGGGCAGGGAACGTAATCGGGGCATGGCATGAGCGGGTTAATCGTCGGGGCGGCAAGTCTGATCGTGATGGCGTTCACGCCGACGCAGGTCGTCAGTTTTCAGGTCGTCGGCGAAATTGCCACCAAGTGGCGGTCGCTCGGCGCCGCGACAGGTCCGCTCGGTGTCGCGACCAGCGACGAAGCCGCCGCCGCCGACGGTGGCCGGATCAGCGCCTTCAAGAACGGCTTCATCACGTGGCACCCGAAGTATGGCGCACATGCGACATGGGGGCTGATCGGCGCGAAATGGAATACGCTCGGCCGCGATGCCGGCCTTGGCTTTCCCATCACCGACGAAGCCGACGCGGCGGCGGGTGGGCGGTTCAGCGATTTTTCGAACAATGCGACGATCAACTGGAAGCCATCGACTGGCGCCCATGCCGTCGTCGGGCTGATCCGCGCGCGCTGGATCGCGACCGGGCGCGAAGCGGGCGTCTGCGGCTATCCGACCAGCGACGAGGTGGCGGTCACCGGCGGACGGCGCAGCAATTTCGAGCACGGGATGATCAGCTGGATCACCGGCACGCGCGCGGCCGTGTCACAATGCACCGGTGCCCCTCCGAAGGTGGTCACCCCGGCCAAGGCCGCTCCCCCGAAATAACTGCAGTCACGCTGCTTCAGCTCCCGGCGTAGCCGACGAGCGTGGTGACGACGACCCCCGCCGCCGCCAGCTTCGCCGCGCCGCCCAGATCTGGCAGGTCGATGACGAAGGCGGCGTGGGTGACAACACCCCGCGCGGCACGGACCAGCTCGACGGCCGCGAGCGCCGTGCCCCCCGTCGCGATCAGGTCGTCGACGACAAGCACCCGCGCACCTGCGGCGACTGCGTCGGCGTGGATTTCGACACGATCTTCACCGTATTCGAGCGCGTAGTTGACCCCGATGACGGCGCCGGGGAGCTTGTTCTTCTTGCGAATGAGGACCAGCCCCCTCGCGGCCCGCGCGGCGAGCGCGGCGCCAAAAATGAAGCCGCGTGCCTCGATCCCGGCGATCAGATCGAAATCGGTCCCAACCGCCGCCGCCAGCCGGTCGATCGTCTTCGCGAACCCGGGGCCATCGAGAAGCAGGGTCGTGATGTCACGAAAAATGATCCCGGCGTGGGGATAATCAGGAACGGAGCGAATAAGAGCGCGAAGATCGTCGTTCATTAGTGCGCTTTAAAGACAATGTCATTCCCGCGAAAGTGGGGACCCATCCCCTAACCGCTTCGCGTAATGACCAGTTGGCCAACGCGCGTAGCGGCGGGAGTAAAGCCCCCACTGTCGTGGGAATAACAGTTAAGTCACATCTGGCTCAAGGGAGCGGACCTGCCTACTCCTATTCTGCCGCCAGCATCTCCGGCTTCTTCGCCTTAAGGTCTGCCCAGACGCGCTTGTAGCTGAGATAGCCGAGCGCCGTCAGGATGAGGAGGAAGATCACCACACCAAGCCCGGTGCGGCGGCGTTCCTCGAGGGTCGGCTCGGCGGTCCACGTCAGGAAGGCCGCGACATCCTTCGCATTCTGCTGGACCGTCGACTTGGTGCCGTCGCTATAGGTTATCTGGCCGTCTGCCGACAGCGGCGGTGGCATCGCGACGTTCAGCGACTTGAAGTACGGGTTATAGTACAGGCCGTCGGGGACCTTCCAGTCGGCGGGGGCGTCCTTATATCCGGTCAGCAGCGAATAAACGTAGCTCGGGCCATCTTCGCGCGCCTTCGTAATAAGCGCGAGATTGGGCGGTAGCGCATTGTTGTTCGCGGCGCGCGCGGCGGTTTCATTCGGATACGGCCCCGGGATCTTGTCGGCTGGGATACCCTTGCGCGTGTTCGGTTCGCCGGTCTTGTCGTCGATCGAGGCAATGTCGGACTGCTTGGCGAGTGCCTTGACCTGCGCCGGGGTGAAGCCAATCGCGGTCAAGTTGCGGAACGCGATCCGGTTGATCGAGTGGCAGCCCGAGCAGATCTCCTTATAGACCTGATAGCCGCGTTGGAGCTGAGCACGATCGAAGGTGCCGAGAACGCCGTCGCTCTGCCAGCTGACTTCCTTTGGCGCGAGGTGGTATTTGGCGACCGGGTCGGGCAGCGCCGCGTCGCGCGGGACAACGGCTCCCCACAGCAGCGCGACGCAGAACACCGCGCCAATAACGAAAGCAAACAGCTTGACCATCGGACTTATTCCGCCGGCTGGGCGGACGCGGGAATTCCCGCGTGTCCCGCACCCATGGGTTGCGATGCGACCGGCACGCCGGCCTTTTTGCCGAGAACCGCCTCCGAAATCGAATTTGGCAGTGGCAGTGGCTTTTCAATCCGGCTGATGATCGGGATCAGGATCAGGAAGTGCGCGAAGTAATACGCGCTCGCGATCTGGCTGATCCGCAGCCACGGCTCACCCGCGGGCTTGCCGCCGCAAATGCCGAGGATGATGATATCGACGACGAACAGCCAGAACAGCTGCTTCATCAACGGGCGATAATTGTTCGACCGCACCGGCGACGTATCGAGCCACGGCAGGAAGAACAGCAGCAGGATCGCGCTGAACATCGCCAGCACGCCCCACAGCTTGGCGGGGACGAACAGGAAGTCCTGAGTGAAGGCGCGCAGAATCGCGTAGAATGGCCAGAAATACCATTCGGGGACGATGTGCGCCGGAGTCGAGAGCGGATTCGCCGGGATGTAATTGTCCACTTCACCGAGCATGTTCGGCAGGAAGAAGACAACGATGGAGAACAGCGTCAGGTAAACGCACAGCCCGAAGAAGTCCTTCGCCGTGTAATACGGGTGGAACGGGACGGTGTCCTGCGGCCCCTTGACCTCGATCCCGGTCGGATTGTTCGACCCCGGAATATGCAGCGCCCAGACGTGCAGGATGACGACGCCAAGGATGATGAAGGGCAGCAGATAATGGAGCGAGAAGAAGCGGTTGAGCGTCGCGTTGTCGGGTGAGAAGCCGCCGAGCAACCACGTGTGAATCGCCTCACCGACGACAGGAATCGCCGAGAACAGGTTGGTGATGACCGTCGCGCCCCAGAAGCTCATCTGGCCCCAGACGAGGACATAGCCCATGAACGCCGTCGCCATCATCAGCAGGAAGATGACGAGGCCGAGCAGCCACAACACCTCGCGCGGTGGCTTGTAGCTGCCGTAGAACAGCCCACGGAAAATGTGGATATAGACGACGACGAAGAAGAACGACGCGCCGGTCGCGTGCATATAGCGCAGCATCCAACCACCGTTGACGTCGCGCATGATGTGCTCGACCGAATCGAACGCGATCGCGGTGTTCGCGGCATAATGCATGCCCAAGATCACCCCGGTCAGAATCTGGACGACGAGCGCGACGCCGGCGAGGACGCCGAAGTTATAGAAATAATTCAGATTCTTCGGCACCGGATAGCCGGCCCCAAGGCTGTCGTAGATCAGCCGCGGCACGGGCAGCCGGCTGTCGACATATTTCATGAACGGCGACGTTGGTTCGTAATGCTTGGCCCAAGGGAAGCTCATAGCTGCGTCCTCAACCGATCGTGACTTGAGTGGGTGACTTGAAGATATAGTCGGGAACTTCGAGATTTTTCGGGGCTGGTCCGGCGCGGACGCGCGCAGCGGTGTCGTACTGCGACCCGTGGCACGGGCAGAAATAGCCGCCGAACGCGCCCTTGTTCTCGCCCTCACTCGCGCCGAGCGGGATGCAGCCGAGGTGGGTGCAGACGCCCAGCGTGATCAGCCAGTTTTCCTTACCCGGCTTGGTCCGCTGCCCAAGCGTCTGCGGATCGCGCAAGCTGGCAACTGGAACAGCGTTGGCTTCGGCGATTTCCTTGGGCGTCAGGTTGCGCGCGAATACTGGCTTGCCGCGCCAGCTGACCTTGACCGCCTGCCCCGGCGCAATCGCCGACAGGTCGAGGTCGATCTGAGCGAGCGCGAGGACGTCGGCGGAAGGCGACATCTGATTGATCAACGGCCAAACCACCGTCGCCGCACCGGCAGCGGCGAATGCCCCCGTCGCCACGAAGATAAAGTCGCGACGGCGTTCGCCGATTGGTGTCAGATCGGCATCATGTTGACTCGCCATTCCGGCTTCCTGCTCCAAATCATATCGCGACAGCTTGCGCCGCCATTAACGTATCGATGATAGCCGCCGCAGCCTGTCCCACGCAACGGGCATTTTGGCGCGGGGCGGCGGATGTCTCCCGCTGCCGTCCTTGCACCGCAGTATGGTTCACGGCGCGAGCGCGGCGAGAACGGATGGCATCAAAATTGGATCACCGACCGCGATCACCCGCCCATTGCTGCCGCGCCGCAACGGCTCTCCGGCCCAGTCGGTCATTACCCCTCCCGCCCCGATGACAACGGGAACAAGCGCCGCCCAGTCGTGGAGCTTGAGCCCAGCTTCGACGACGAGGTCGAGGTGGCCGCTGGCGACGAGGGCGTAATTATGGTTGTCGCCGCCGTACATGACATCGCCGAGCAGCGGCCTAAGCCGTTGGAAGGCCTGTGCATCATCGTCTCGGCGAAACAAATATGGCGAGGTCGTCGCCGCGCGCGCCGCCGCGAGCAGCCCGCAGTTGCGGGTGGTCACGGGCGCGCCGTTGAGAGTCGTCACCTGCCCGGCCGCCCCGACCCAGCGATCGCCCGCGATGCACTGATCGATCACCCCAAGCACCGGCACGCCGTCGTCGAGCAGCGCGATGAGCGTTCCGAACAGCGGCCGCCCGGCGACGAAGGCCTGCGTGCCGTCGATCGGATCGATCACCCAAGTCCTTGATGCGTTGACGTTTTCGTCGGGGAACTCCTCGCCGACGATGCCGTCGCCCGGGCATGCGGTCCGCAGGATCGCGCGAATTGCGGCCTCGGCATCGCGGTCGGCGATGGTCACCGGCGACGCATCGGCTTTCGCCTCGATCCGTATCGGCTGGCGAAAGTGCGGGCGGATGACCGCCCCGGCGGCATCGGCAAGCCGGTGGATCAGCGCGATATCGGCGGCGCTCACCGGTCTTGGATCAATCTCGGTCATTCCCATCTTTAAGACCGCCGCCCCCGCGCCGTCCATGAGGTGTTCGACAACGGTGGCACCGAACGCGGCGCGCTGTATGAGGACGCGATGGACGCCAATCTGCCCGAGCAATATGCCCCTGACGTCACCGTCGTCGTCCCGCATTACAACGACTATGCGCGGCTCGACTGCTGCCTGACCGCGCTCGCGGCGCAGGATTTTGGCGGCACGCGCGAAACCATCGTCGCCGACAACGATTCGCCGGGCGGCCCGGCGCGCATCGCCGCCGCGGTCGCCGGTCGCGCGCGCATCGTCGTCGCCACCGCCAAGGGAGCCGGCCCCGCCCGTAACGCCGGGGTCGCAGCGGCGCGCGGGCGCATCCTTGCGTTCACCGACGCCGATTGCCTGCCCGAGGCCGGGTGGCTCGCCGCCGGGATCGCCGCCTTGAACGCACCCGATGCCGTCGTCGGCGGCTGCATGACCGTTCTCAGCGGGATGCCGCGATCGGGGGCGGAGGCGTTCGAGACGGTCTTCGCGTTCGACAACGCCGCTTACGTCCGGGCCAAGGGCTTCACCGTGACCGCGAACCTGTTCGTGGCGCGCGACCTGTTCGACCGTGTCGGCCCGTTCCGCACCGGGCTGTCGGAGGATGTCGAATGGTGCTGGCGCGCGCGCGCCGCCGGGGCGCGGCTGGTCTATGCGCCCGGCGCGGTCGTCGGCCACCCGGCGCGGCGCGACTGGCGCGAGCTCGCCGCCAAGTGGGAACGCCTGACCCACGAGACGTATCTGCTCGACCGCGAGCGCGGCAAATCCCCCGGCTGGGTCATCGCGCGGGCGTGGGCGATGCTGCTCGAAACGCCCCGCGCCCTGGTGCGCGTCCTGCGTTCGCCAGTGCTCGCGCCCGGCGAGCGACGCGCTGCCGCCGCCGTGCTGATCCGCCTCCGCCTGTTCCGCTTCGCGCTCGGGCACCGGCTGGCGCTGCGCGGCGGATAGCGGTTTACCGCCGCCAAGCCGGTTGCGTGGCAGGAACCGGATTGATAGTGCAGTGCAACGTGAACAGGGGCCGCGTCATCCCGCATCCCCGGACGAGAGTGTATCGATGACCATTGACGAAATCATTCGCAAGATCGGCGATGTCATGGTTGATGTCTTCGATGTCGACGACGTCGACGTGACCGCCGCGACCTCCGCCGATGATGTCGAGGAATGGGACAGTCTTAGTCACATCCGCTTCATCATTACGCTCGAGCGGCTGTTCAAGATCAAGTTTCTCAACGAAGAAATCGCCGACCTGAAAAATGTCGGTGACCTGGCGCGCGTGATCCAGGCCAAGTTGCCGGCCTGAGGCGCGTCGATGTTCGCTGACCTCGCGTGGCTGCAAGCGCCACCGGCCGATTTCCGGGCGCGCGTCAAGGCGGTGCGCGCGGCGCTCGCCGATGGGACGACCGAGGAACGCCTCCACGAACTGGCGTCGGTGCGGCTCGATCTGAATCAGCTTGGCGCGCTGGCGTCGACGGTCGCGTCGTTTCTGGCGGTGGCCCCCGCAACCGGGCCGCTGGCGCGGGTTCGGCTCGGGCTGATCGGGTCGGGCACGCTCGGCCTGATCGAACCGGCAATCGTCGCGTCGGCGCTCCGCCATCGCGTTCTGGCGACGATCGTCGGCGGCGATTACGGGAGCGCCGTGCGCGACGCGATCGACCCCGCCAGCGCGCTGCGGTGCGCCGGGATCGACCTGGCCATGGTCGCGCTCGATCACCGCACCCTTGGCCTCGACCGTCCCCAACTCGCTCCCGGCGCAGCCGCAGCGGCGGTGGCGGCCGCGAGCGCGACGATGGCGGCGATGATCGACGGCCTCGCCGCGTCGGCGAGCGGCGGCGTCATGGTGGCAACGGTCGTCGCCCCCGCCGAGCCGCTGTTCGGCAGCCTCGACGCCGTGGAGGACGGATCGGTCGCGGCGCAGGTCGCGGCGTTCAACGCGCAGCTTGTCGACTGGGCGCGCGCCAAGCGCATCGTCCTTGTCGACGTTGCCCGCATCGCGAACGCGGTCGGGGTCGATCGCTGGCACGACGCCGGGCAGTGGCATTCGGCCAAGCTGCCGTTCGACCCTGACCTCGTCCCGCTTTATGCCGACATCGTCGCACGCACGATCGCCGCCGTTCGCGGCACCACGCGCAAATGCCTCGTCCTCGACCTCGACAATACGTTATGGGGCGGCGTGATCGGCGACGACGGCGTCGACGGCATTGCGCTCGGGCAAGGCTCGGCGCGCGGCGAGGCGTTTCTCGCCATCCAGCAAGCCGCGCTCGCGCTGCGCGAACGCGGCATCATCCTCGCGGTATGTTCGAAGAACGACGACGATGTCGCGCGCCAGCCCTTCCGCGACCACCCCGATATGCCGCTAAAGGAAAGCGACATCGCCGCCTTCGTGGCCAACTGGGGCGACAAGGCAACCAATTTGCGCGCGATTGCCGCCGCGCTCAACATCGGCCTCGATTCGCTCGTGTTCCTTGACGACAACCCGGTCGAACGCGCGCAGGTCCGCCGCGAGCTGCCGATGGTCGCGGTGCCCGAACTCCCCGCCGACCCGGCGCTGTACCCGCGCGCCTTGCTCGCCGCCGGCTACTTCGAAGCGGTCGCCTTCGCCCAGGAGGACCGCGCGCGCGCCGACCAATACCGCGCCAATGCCGAGCGCGCCGCCTTCGCGGGGACGAGCGACATGGCAGGGTACCTCGCCAGCCTCGACATGGCCGCCGACTTCCGCCCATTCGACGCCGTCAACCGCGCGCGCATCGCCCAGCTGATCAACAAATCGAACCAGTTCAACCTGACGACGCGCCGCTATACCGAGGCACAAGTCGCCGTGCTGGAGGCCGATAACACCAAGGTGACGATGCAGGTCCGGCTGGTCGATCGCTTCGGCGACAACGGCATGATCTCGGTCGTGGTGATCGACACGGCGGGAGGCGATGGGCGCTGGGACATCGATACGTGGCTGATGAGCTGCCGCGTCCTCGGTCGCCGGATGGAGGAAGCGGTTCTCGACCAGATCGCGGGCGCGGCGCGGCGCGGCGGCGCGACGACGCTGACCGGGCGCTATATCCCATCGGTCAAAAACAAGATGGTCGCCGATCACTATGCCAAGCTCGGCTTCATTCGCGGCGGCGACGACGACGATGGCAGCAACGGCGGCAGCGACAACGGCGGCGGCGAGACGGTGTGGCACCTCGACCTGGCGACTTATGTCGCGCCCGATCTGCCGATGCACATCACATCATCGGTCGCCTGATGATCGACCGTGGGGCATCGCACCGGTGAAACGCCCGAACTGGATCGGCAGTCTGATCGCGATCGGCGGCGTCGCTCTCGCGGCGGCGGTGGGCGCGGCGGCATTGCCCGACAACCCGTATCAGCGGTGGCAGCTGATCGAGAATACGCTCTACGCGAATGCGACGTGGAGCTATGAACGGATGCACTTTGATCCCGCGCCGATCGACGTGGCGATTATCGGTTCGTCGCGGGCACAGCTCGGCCTGAGCGCACCCGCTGTTACCGCGCGACTGGCGGCGCTGGGGCACCCGTTGCACGTCGCCAACCTCGCGGTTGTCGAGGACGGGCGGAACATCGAATGGGCCATCGCCGACGAACTATTCCGGACCAAGCACCCGCAGGTGATCGTGCTCGCCGTCGAGGAGACGGTCCACCTCTGGGGGCACCCGGGGTTCAAATATGTTGCTCCGGCCGCGGCGATCGCTGCTCCGCGGGCGTTGGTGTTGCACAATGCGAAGGAAGACGTGCCGTACCTGCCCTATCGGCAGCTGATGCTCGCCGGGGCGGCGTTTGCACCCGGCTGGTTCGGCCTGCACCCCCGGTTCGACCCCGTGCGCTTCGCGGCCAAACCCGACGACTATACTGTGACGCGCGTCCTCGCCGACGGCAAACGCATCGACATGGACCGCGAGGTGCCCGCCCCTGACCTTCGCGCCGAGCGCGAGGCGTTCGCCGCAACGCGGTCGCCGTCGCACATCCCCGAATGGATCGGGCGGGTTACCGACGCCGACGATCACGTGTACGTCGACGCGATCGCCCGCCTCGCCGCCGCGCATGGAACCCGCATCATCTTCCTGTTCCTCCCCGAATTCAAAGGCATGACGACGATTGCCGATCGCGCCTTCTATGCCGCGCGTGGCACGATCATCGACGCGAGCGATCTCGCCACCGACCCGCGCCTGTTCCAAAGTTTCGCCCACCTCAACCATCACGGTGCCGTCATCGCCAGCGACCGCGTGGCCGTGGCGGTGGCGATGACTCTTACCCCGCGCAGCGCCCCTGTCACGCCGGTCACCAACTGATGCTGTTCAATAGCTTCGTCTTCATTTTCGGTTTCTTGCCCGCCGCGCTGATCGCCTTTTATGCCAGCGGGCGCTGGCTCGGGGCCCGCGCGGCGGCGATCGTCCTGTCGCTCGCCAGCCTGATCTTCTATGCGTGGTTCCGCCCGCGCGATGTTCCGATCCTGCTGTTCGCGATCGTCTTCAATTACCTGATGGGTCAAGTGATCCAGCGCGCGCGCCGGCTCGATCGCCCGGCCCACGCCAAGGCGCTGCTCGTGATTGGCCTGGTCGTCGACCTGAGCCTGCTTGGTTATTATAAATACGCCAATTTCGTCGTCGACAATGTCACGGCGGTCACGGGCAGCGACTACACGCTCCACCATATCGTCCTGCCGCTGGCGATATCGTTCTTCACCTTCCAGAAGATCGCCTATCTGGTCGACTCCGCGCGCGGCGTCGTCAGCGGCACCGGACCGATCGAGTTCGGCCTGTTCGCGTCGTTCTTCCCGCAGCTCCTCGCCGGGCCGATCGTCCATTATTCGGAGATCATCCCTCAACTCCGCAGACCGACATTCTCGCGGCTGATGTCGCGCGACCTGGTGATCGGTCTGGTTATTTTCGCGATCGGCCTCGCCAAGAAAACGGTCATCGCCGATACGCTCGCGGGGTACGCCGATCCGCTGTATCTCCACGCCGCCGGTCAGACATGGGATCTTGGGCGTGGCTGGACCGCCGCCATCACTTATGCCCTCCAGCTCTACATGGACTTCTCGGGCTATTCCGACATGGCGATCGGCCTCGCGCGGATGTTCGGCGTCAAACTGCCGCTCAACTTCCACTCGCCCCTGCGCGCGGCGTCGATTATCGATTATTGGCGACGTTGGCACATGACGCTCCAGCGGTTCCTGCTCGCCTATGTCTATCAGCCGATTGCGTTGCCGATGAACCGCTGGTCGGCGGAGCGCGGCCTCACCGGGTGGAGCGCGTTCACCGCCGGGATCGCCGTACCGACGCTCGGCACATTCCTGTTGAGTGGGATCTGGCACGGCGCGGGGTGGACCTTCGTCCTGTTCGGTCTGATCCACGCCGTCTACGTCCTCATCAACGAGATCTGGCGCGAGCGGCGCAAGCTGATCAACCGCCGCCGTCGGAAGGCCAAGCTCGCCCCCATCGTCATCGGCCGGTGGGAGATCGTCGGCTATCATGTGCTAACACTGTTCGCGCTCGGCTTCACCAACGTCATGTTTCGGGCGACGAGCGTCGCCGACGCCTGGGCGATTTCGCGCGCGATGCTCGGGATCGATGGGGTCGGCACGGCGGGTTACACGCTGCCCGTCGACCTCGGCCTGATCCTCGCGGCAACAATGGCCGTCGTCGCACTATTCCCCAACACCCAGCAAATCATGGAGAAATTCCGCCCGGCGGTGAACGCTGCGTTGTGGACGGGCACCCATCAGCCGCCGTTAATGTGGCGCTGGCGGCCCGACGCGAAGGGCATCGTTTTCGCCGGCCTCGTCCTGTTCGTCGCGGTGATCTTCATTCAGCGCGGCCAGGCCGTGTTCCTCTACTTCAACTTCTGACGCGCGCGATGCTCCGCATCCGCTGGGCCACGAAGCTCTGGGCGATCGGCGCGGTCGCCGTCCTTGCCGCGACGGGAGCAGCGCTTCTCCCCGACGACCCTTATATGCGGTTCGCGACGCTCGATCATACGATCCAGAACCGCGTGCGCTGGATTTACGAACGCACCCATTTCGACCCCGCGCCGATCGATATTGTCGTCGTCGGTTCGTCGCGCATCGGGGCTGGCGTCAGCGCGCCACGTCTCGAGGCCGACCTTACCCGACTCGGTCATCCTGCGCGCACGGTCAACTTTTCACTTCCCGAAAGCGGGCGCGACTTCAACTGGGTCATCCTCCAGCAGGTGCTCGCGACCAAGCATCCGCGTCTGATCGTTATCAGCGTCGCCGAGAAGCCGAGCCGTTTCGGACACCCGGCGTATAAATATGTGGCGCCCGCCGCCGACGTCGTCGATCCGGCCTATTTCGGCAATCTCAACTATCTGACGAACTTGATGTATCTGCCGTACCGCCAGCTTCGGCTCGCGGCGGCGCGCCTCGCCCCCGCGCTGTTCGACCTGCCGGCCGGCTTCGATCCCCGCCGCTACCGGGGCAGCAACGACGAAACGACGCGGTCGTTTCAGGCCGCCGACGGCCACATTGTCGACCGCGATCACCGGGTGGCCAAAGCCAGCCTCGAGGCGCAAGTTGCCGATTACGAACGCGGCGTCCGGCCCGCGCTGCTCGGGGCGGCAGGGGCCGACATCGAGTTCGGCGACGACCGCATCTACACCGCGCGAATGGTGGCAGTCGCGCGGGCGGCGGGAGCCCGGGTCGTGTTCCTGTTCCTGCCATATTACACCGGGCCATCGACGGTGCAGGAGCGCGCCTTTTATGAGCGGTTCGGGCGGGTGATCGATGCCTCGTTTGTTTCGAGCCATGATGAATGGTACTCGGATTATGCTCATTTGAACCACGACGGTGCTATCGTCGAGACCGATTGGCTCGCGCCGCAAATTGCCGCGCCAATGCCGGAAGCGTGATTGATGGTAGATATTATTACCAGTGCGGCGAACCCAACGCTCAAGTCCCTTCGTGCGCTTCACCTGAAGAAGCATCGCCGGGCCGATGGGCGTTTTCTCGCCGAAGGGCTGCGGATCGTCGCCGAGGCGGTCGAGGCGGGGATTGTCCCCGAAATCCTTGTCTTCGCGCAAGGACATGCCGACCATCCGCTTGTCGCGCGACTGATCGCGGCGACCGAGGGCGGCGGCGGGAGCGCGATCGCAACGACGTCCGATATGCTCAACCGCCTGACCTTGAAAGACAACCCGCAGGCGGTCGTCGGCGTTTTCCGGCAGCGCCCGATGCCGCTCGACCGCCTCGACCGCACCACCGCCGGACTGTGGCTGGTTGCCGAGGCGCTCAAGGACCCTGGCAATTTCGGGACCATATTGCGAACCGCCGACGCCGTCGGGGCGGGCGGCGTTATCCTGCTCGATGAATCGTGCGACCCATACAGCACCGAGGCGGTTCGCGCGTCGATGGGGGCAATGTTCACGCAAAGCGTGACGATGACCGACGGCGCCAGTTTCTTCGCATGGTTACGCAATGGACCGGGCTTTCTCGCCGGAGCGGTTCTGGACGACGCTGTCGACTATCGTAGCGTCGCCTACCCCACACCGACTTTTCTTCTCATGGGTAACGAACAATCTGGACTACCGGCCGCTTATGCACGCCAGTGCGATGTCCGCGTCAAACTGCCGATGCATGGGCGCGCCGATAGCCTGAACGTCGCTGTTGCGACCGGCGTTCTCGCCTATCAGGTTATCGCCTCGCGGTAAGGCGCTGCTCGCCGGGCACCGGGGCCCGTCCTCCGTTGGTCATGCAACGGAAGCGCAGATCCCGACGTTGACGCGGCGAGTGTTTCGGCAAAGGATGCTGCCATGACCATGATCGTGTACGAAGTCGTCGAGCACGACGGCGGCTGGACCTACAAGGTTGGCGACGTCTTTACCGAGACGTATCCGACGCATGACGAGGCGACGGCAGCGGCGAAGGCGGCGGCGACCGAGCACGGACTGTCGGGCGATACCGTCCCGATCAGCTTCGAGGACGCCGACGGGCGGTGGCACGACGAAACCGCCGACGGCAACGATCGACCCGAAGTTGAGGTCAAGGACACTTAGGCGCGGCGCGGCACGATCGACCCGCCGACCATCCACGTCGCTTGATCGCGGCGCGTCTTCACCGGTTGACCCCACCGCCCTCTCCGCGCGACAGTCGCCGCCATGCCTCGCCGTCACCAGCACATCGACCTCGGCGGAGTCCACGCTGTCAAGCACGGCGCGCCGTGGGGCCCTGGCGACGTTTATTACGAGCTGATGGAGATGGGCTGGCGACGCTTTATCGCGATCGTCACGGCGGCATTTGTCGGGGTCAACTTACTGTACGGCGCGATATACGCGCTGCTTCCTGCTGGCACGATCGACCATATGGTGCCGGGGTCGATCGCCGATGGCTTTTTCTTCTCGGTCGAAACCCTCGCCACCGTCGGCTATGGCAATATGGCCCCGGCAACTCACGCCGGCCATGTGGTCGCGGTGATCGAAATCCTGACCGGGCTATTCTTCACCGCGACGCTGACCGGCCTGATCTTTCAACGCTTCGCCCGCCCGCGCGAAAGCCTGATGTTCAGCGACAAGCTCGTCGTCGCCCGGGTCGGCGACCGGCGATTGGCGATGATGCGGCTTGCGGGAACGCGGGCGCGCCCGTTGGCCGACGTTGGCGCGTCGATGGCGCTGTTCGAACGGATCGTCCTGCCGACGGGGCGCAGCTATGGCCAACAGGTCGATCTGCGCCTCCGTAATGCGCGCAACGCGATGATGGCACTGGCGTGGACGCTGGTCCATGTCATCGACGACGATAGCCCGCTAGCGAAAGTGATCGACGATCCTGCCGCCGAATTGCGGATCACGGTGACGATCCGCGGGCTCGATACGCTGTTGTCGAACCCGAGTTTCGGCAGCAAATATTACACCCGCGCCGACATCCTGATCGACGAGGAGTTTGTCGATATCTTCGACAACCGCGACGACGGCAGCATCCACCTCGATCTGACGCGCCTCCATGCGACACGCGCGGCGAGCGATGCTTTCGCGGGCGGCGTTCTCGCGGGGCGCGATGTGCAGTCCGCCCCTTGACCGCGAGTTAGCCGGCCAACACCTGCCGCGCTTGGGCGGCGAGGTGGGCGAGCATCACGGTCGACAGCGCCCCGCCCGTGCGCGCGCGGCGTACTGCCGTCGCCAGGCGGGCAATCGCGTCGGCATGGCTCGCCACCCACCCTTGCGCGACCACGCGGGCGTCACCGCCGATGGGGACAAAGCGGCGCAGCAAGTCGAGGCGCAGCGATTCGAAATCGCGGACCAGCCCGGCTTGAAGGAGCCGCTCCCACGGATCGGTCGGGGTCAGCGCCGCCGCCGCCCCCTTCGCCCAGTCGAGCCCGGTCGCGGCACCGAGATCGGTATAGGCACCGGCGACAGCGGCCTCGTCGATACCGAGATCGGCGGCGAGCAGCCCGACACCGACCGCGCCGTCGAGCGCCTCGATCCGCACCAGGCGGGCGGCGACATCGGCGGGGGTGCCCATGGCCGCGAGCGTCGCCGCGAAACGATCGATTTGCGCCTTCGGTTCGGGACGCATCAGATCGGCCAGCGCGTCGCCAAGCCGGATGATGCCGGGACGCAACTTGGTCACCAATGCCGACGCCGACATTCCCGCACCTGAACGGAGGAGATCGGCCATCTGCGTCCGCAACGCGGCGACGGCGTGGACGTGGAGGTCGAGCTGCACAGTTCCGGGCACGGCGGCGGCATCGATCGCGTCCCACAGGCCACGGAAGTCGAATAGATCGCGCGCGGCGACGAACGCTCCGGCGACCACGGCAAGATCGACACCGAACTCCTCGGCCAGCTCGAAAGGCAGGGTCAGCCCACCCCGGTTGACCAGCGCATTGGCGAGTTTGGTCGCGATCAGCTCGCGGCGCAGGCGGTGACCTTCGATCGCCGCGGCAAAGCGGTCCTGCATCGCGCGGGGAAAGGCGGCGTGGAGGACGGGGACGAGCAACGGGTCGTCGACGACGTGGCTGACGACGACGGCGTCGTATACCGCCATCTTGGCATAGGCCATGACGACGGCGAGTTCGGGGCGTTCGAGCCCCTGCCCGTTGCGCCCGCGCTGGCTTAGCACCTCGTCCGACGCGAGGCCTTCAACCTTGCGGTCGAGTTCGGCGGCGGACTCCTCGAGCATTTCGATCAGGCGAATGTGGCCGGGCAACGCCGCGACGCCGCCGCGCTCGGCGATGCTCAGCGCCTGCGTCTGGAGGGTGTTGTCGCGCAAGACGAGCGCGGCGACATCGTCGGTCATGCTCGCCAGCAGGTCGTTACGGTCGGCCTCGGTCAACCGCCCGGCGGCGACCTCGGCGCCCAGCGCGATCTTGATGTTGACCTCATTGTCCGAACAATCGACCCCGGCCGAATTGTCGATGAAATCGGTGTTGATCCGCCCGCCGCCCGCCGCATATTCGATCCGCCCCGCCTGCGTCAGGCCCAGGTTGGCCCCCTCGCCGACGACCGTCGCGCCGATCGCGCTGCCATCGATGCGATGGGCGTCGTTGGCGCGGTCGCCGACGTCGCCGTTCGATTCACTCGTCGCCTTGACGTAGGTGCCGATGCCGCCGAACCACAACAGGTCGACCTTCGCCGACAGGATGGCGACGATCAGTTCTGACGGCGACAGGGTGTCGGCGACGATGCCCAACGCCGCACGCAATTCGCGGCTAACGGAAATCGCCTTCTGGCTGCGCGGGACGACGGCGCCCCCGGGCGACAGCAGTGCCTTGTCATAACCGTCCCACGACGACCGTGGCAGCGCGAACAACCGCGCCCGCTCGGCGAAGCTGGCGGCGGCATCCGGCGTCGGATCGAGGAAGATGTGGCGGTGATCGAACGCGGCAATCAGGTGGATCGTCGGCGACAGCAGCATTCCGTTGCCGAACACGTCGCCCGACATATCGCCAACGCCGGCGACGGTGATCGCGTCGGTCTGCACGTCGACGCCGATCTCGCGGAAGTGGCGCTGGACCGAAATCCACGCGCCCTTCGCGGTGATCGCCATCGCCTTATGGTCATAGCCAACGCGCCCGCCGCTTGCGAAGGCGTCGCCAAGCCAGAACCCCGCGTCGAGGGCGATCGCATTGGCGGTGTCGGAAAAAGTCGCCGTGCCCTTGTCGGCGGCCACGACAAGATAGGGGTCAGGCGCATCGTGGCACACCACGCCCGCCGGTGGAATGTTGCTGCCGTCGATGGCCAGATTGTCGGTCAGCGACAGGAGGGCGCGGACGAAGATCCGGTACGCCTCGGTCCCCTCGGCCAGCCAGGCGTCGCGTTGCGCGGGTGGCGGCAATTGTTTCGGGTAGAATCCTCCCTTGGCCCCGGTGGGGACGATGACGGTGTTTTTGACCTTCTGCGCCTTGACCAGCCCGAGCACTTCGGTGCGGAAATCGTCACGGCGGTCGGACCAACGCAGCCCCCCTCGCGCGATCGGGCCATAGCGAAGGTGGATACCCTCCACGCGCGTCGAGAAGACCCAGATTTCGCGGTACGGCACCGGACGCGGCAGGCCGGGAACGGCGGCGCTGTCGAGCTTGAACGCGAGCGCCTCGGGGCCGCCGGGAACGAAGGCATTGGTCCGCAGCGTCGCTGCGATAACCGCATGGTACAGCCGCAGGATCCGGTCGTCGTCGATCGACGTGACCGCCGCCAGACCAGCGTCGATCGCCGCCGCGTCGCCGTCACCGCCGGCGAAACGGACGCGGAATTGCGCCACGAGCGCGCGCGTCATGTCGGGATAACGGCGCAGCGCGTCGACCACCGTCATCAGACCATAAGTGACGCCGGTCTGACGCAGATAGCGGAAATAGGCCCGCAGCCACCCTGCCGCCTCAGCGTCGAGCCCGGCGGCGACAACCAGTGCGTTGAACCCGTCATTCTCCTGCGCCCCGAGCAGCACCGCGGTCAGCGCGGGTTCGAGCCGGTCGCGCAGCAGCGCAAGGTCGAACACCGTCGCCACATCGGCGGCCTCGAGCAGAAAATCGTGGACCCACGCCACCCCGCCCTCAAGGTCGAACGGGAATTCCTCGATCACTCTCAGCCCGAAGTTCTCGAGCACCGGGACCGCATCGGACAAGGCGATGATCTTCGCGAGCCGGTAGATTTTCAGCCGCAGCTGGTGCGGGGCGTCGCCGTCGCGGCGGTACAGCAGCACGGCGCGCCCCGCGTCGTCGGCGAGGGCATCGAGCGCAACTAGGTCGGCAGCCGCTTCCGCCGCGCTATATTGCGCGCGGTAGCTTGCCGAAAATCCGGCCCCGTGCGCCAGCGTCAGCCGCGCCGCGCGAGCCGGGCCAACCAGCGCGACAAGCGCCGTTTCGAGGGCGTCGTCCCAGCCGCGAACGAGGGCGTCGAGTTTCGCGTCGAGCGCTGCCTCGTCGACCTCGCCGACCTCGTTCGCCACGCCGATGATATAATGGACCCGCGCCAGCCCCTCGGCGCGCAGCTCGACTTCGTAGCGCGTGATGACGCCGGCAAACGCTTCGGTGAGCATCGCCCCGACGCTCGCGCGTATACCGCTCGTATAGGCGTCACGCGGAATATAGACGAGCACCGAGACGAAGCGGCCGAACGCATCGGTGCGCGCGAACAGCTTCGGGCGCGGACGATCGAGGAGCGACAAGAGTCCGAGCGCCATCGTCCGCAGCCGCGCCGGGGTCGTTTCGAACAGCTCCTCGCGTGGGAAGCCTTCGATGACGTGTGCCAGCGCCTTCCCGGTATGGCCGCGTGGATCGAAGCCGAGCGCGTCGGTGACCCCGGCCACCTTGCGGCGGAGCAGCGGCACGTTCTTCGGGCTCGTCGCCAGCGCGGCACTGGTGAACAGCCCGAGGAAGCGCGTCACCGCGACCGCCCGGCCGTCGCCGGCGAAAGTCTTCACCGCGATCAGGTCGGGATTGACGCGGCGATGAACGGTCGAAACCGTCGCCGATTTGGTGATGAGCAGGGGTTCGGATGAAGCAAGGAACCGGCGCATGGCGTCGGTCGGGGCGGCGTCGTTCCCCGACGTCATCCGGCACAGGCCAAGGCTGGCGGCGGTCGGTGTCTCGCGGTCGTCTTCGAGAGCAGACGTTGTTACCCCGAGCAGGGTGAAGCGGTCGGCGGCGAGCCATTCGAGAAAGGCCATCACCTCGGCGGCGGCGTGCGGCGCGATCAACGGGGCATTCTCGCCGAGCGCGCGCGTGGTGTCGTGGAGGCGCGCGAGCATCGCCGGCCAGTCGGCGACGGCGGCCCGAACATCGGCAAGCACCCCTTCGAGCGATGCGATGAGGTTGGCGCGGTCGCGCGCGCTCGCCCGATCGGTCTCGATATAGATCACCGATTCGCGAGTCACGCCCTCGGCGACGGCCCCCGCCCCGATGCCCAGCAACTCGACGATATGGCCGTCAGCGTCGCGGCGCAGATCGACGATGGGATGGAGCAACCGGTCGATGCCCAGCCCGGCGGCGGTGATCGCGGCACTGATCGAATCGACGAGGAACGGCATATTATCGTTGACGATCGCGAGCGAAAGACGGCGGCGAACCTGGCTCGTGTCAACGGGCGCGGTCGCGAGGATGACGACGGGCGTCCCCGGCATCCGCGCGTTCGCCGCTGCCGCGACAAAGCGACTGATGCGCGCTGCGGCGGCGGCGTCGATGTCATCCGCCTCGCCGGGCAGCGCGGAGCCAAACAACGCCGCGGCAAACGCTTGGTTGAGCCCGGCAGACCCATCGGTCGCCTGCGTAGTGGTCGCCACAGTTCGCGCTCCCTAGCGTCGTCGTTGCGGCGGCTTATGCGTCGGCTGGCGGTCGCGAACAAGCTGCCCCGCCGCTTGTGCCCCGCCGCGACCGCTGATAAGCACCGCGATCGTGCCGCTTTAGCTCAGATGGTAGAGCACATCATTCGTAATGATGGGGTCGGAGGTTCGAGTCCTCTAAGCGGCACCAC
>JANYFA010000069.1 GCA_025362895.1 Sphingomonadaceae bacterium
GGCGATCACCGATCGCCTCGGCTATCCGCCGTCACACCAGCATTATTTCGCGGGCTTTGTCCTGCGCCCCGAAACGCGGGCGCTCGATTGGCCGCTGATCGCCGACGCGGCGGCGGCGTCGCTCGCGCGCGGCACCGCCGAAACCTTCGTCTGGGCGTGGCCGCAGGTTGCCCGCGATGGCTTCGTCGCCTTCGACATCATTGGAGATGTACCGATGCCCGCCTTTCACGACGTCGCGTTCCCTCTCGCCATCGGCCTGCGGGCGAGTGGCGGCCCCGAATTCGCGACCCAGATTTCAACGTCGAGCTCGGGCTATGAGCAGCGTAACGCAGGGTGGAGCGATGCCCGGTTACGCTTCGATGCCGGGGTCGGCATTCGGTCCGAGGACGACTTGCGAACGCTCCTCGGTTTCTTTCGTGCCCGGCGCGGCCGGGCGAACGGCTTTCGCTTCACCGATCCGTTCGATCATGTCTCGCGCGACGACGGTGCCGCCGTGACCGCGACGGACCAGCGCCTCGGCATCGGGGACGGCGTCGCGACGCGCTTCGCGCTCATCAAATACTACGGGGCCGACGCCGAACCCTATGCGCGACGGATCACCCGTCCCCATGCCGGGTCGATCGTCGTCGCCGTCGACGGCGTCGCGACTTCGGCATGGATGCCAGGCGCGCTCGGCACGATCGATTTCGCCGTCGCGCCGGCGGCGGGGGCAATCGTTACTGCGGGGTTTGTTTTCGATGTACCCGTGCGTTTCGATACCGACCGGATCGACGTCGGTGCGAGCGGCTGGCGCTCGGGTGATATCGCCTCGATCCCGCTCATCGAACTGCGGGAGGCATGAGGTGAGTTTCGCCGAACGCCTCGCGCCCGAGGCCACCACCATCACCCTCTGCTGGCGTATAGCGCGCAGCGACGGCGTCGTTCTCGGCTTCACCAGCCATGATGCGCCGCTGACCGTCGCCGGACTGCGGTATGAGGCGTCGCCGGGCATGACCCCATTGGCGATCAGCGCCGGACTGGGCCTCGATGTCGCGACGATGGAGTTCGCCGGTGCCCTGAGCGCCGGGGCAATAACCGAACGCGACCTCGCGGCGGGGCGCTTCGACGGCGCTCGGCTCGACGTTTTCATGACCGACTGGGCGATGCCGACGGCGGGAATATTGCCCGTCGCCCGCGGAACGCTGGGGACAGTCAGCCGTGACCTCGAAGCCGGGGCCGGGGCCGGGGGGTTTGTCGCGACGGTTCGCGGGCCAACGGCGGCATTCGATGCGATCGCGATCGAAACCTGCACGCCTACCTGCCGAGCCGAACTCGGCGATCGTCGCTGCCGCGTCGATCTGGCGCCGCTGACTACGCTGACGACTGTCGCGGCGGGATCGACGCGCGACCGGGTGGTGGTCGTGGGCGCGGCTCCGGATGATCGCTTCATTGACGGGCGCGTTCGCTGCCGCGACGGCGCCAACGCAGGCCTCGACGCGCGGATCACATCGATAGACGGTGGCGCGCTGGTTCTGATCGAGGCGCTGCCTTTCGTTCCCATTGCCGGCGACCGGATCGAATTGCGCGAAGGGTGCGACCGGCGGCTGGTGACGTGCAGCACGCGCTTCGCCAACGCCGCCAATTTTCGCGGCGAGCCGCACGTTCCCGGCGGCGACGTTCTCACCCGCTTTCCCGGCGTCTGACGGTGCACTCGCGGCATCTGGCGGTCGTGGCGGCGGTCCGCGCGGCCGTCGGCACGCGCTTTCGGTCCCAGGGACGGTCCGTGGGGATCGCGCTCGACTGCGTCGGCGTCGCGCTGATCGCTGCCGAAGCTGCGGGGTGCCGTGTTCACGTGCCGCCCTACGCCCTCGGCGGCGATCATGAAGCGCGGCTCGATGCAGCCGTTGCCGCGCTCGGCGGAGGCCGCGTCGGCACACCGCTGCCGGGTGATCTGCTTGTGGTCGCGCCCGGCGTGGGCCGCCGCCACCTGGCGGTCGTCGTTCCCGGCGGCGTCGTCCACGCCCACGCCGGGCTTGGCCGCGTGGTCGAGGGGCCGTTCGACCCGGCGTGCTCCTCATCACCGCGTGGCGGTTTTCGGACAGGGAGTGACACATGGCAACGCTGGTTCTGGGAACAATCGGGCGCGTCATCGGCGGCCCCATCGGCGGACTCGTCGGGTCGCTGGTCGGGGGGACGATCGATCGCAAGCTGTTCGGCGGCGCAACGCGCGACGGCGCGCGGGTGGCGAACCTCGCGGTGCAGAGCGCGGCGTATGGCGAGCCTCTGCCGCGCCTGTATGGCCGGATGCGCGTGGCCGGTAATCTCGTGTGGACCGCCGGGATTAAGGAATCGCGGAAACGAAGCGGCGGCGGCAAATCAGGCCCGGCAACCAATACCTATAGCTATTCGTCGTCATTCGCCGTGATCGTCTCCGCGCGGGCGATCGTCCGCATCGATCGTATCTGGGCCGACGGCAAGGTATTGCGTGGCGGCGACGGGGCACTCGATTTTCCCGCGACGATCCGTACCTATCACGGCGATGAGGGGCAGCCCGTCGACCCGCTGATCGCCGCCGCCGAAGGAGCGTCCAATGCGCCAGCGTATCGCGGTTGCGCTTATGTCGTGTTTGAAGACCTGCCGCTGGCCGACTATGGCAACCGCATTCCCAACTTGACGTTCGAAGTGGTGGCCGACGATGCGCCGGTCTCAATCGACAGGATCGCGGTCGACCTCGGCGGCGGGTTGCTTGCCGGGCACGGGGCGTTTCCCAGCGTTGCCGGTTTCGCAGCGGCGCAGGCGGGGGCAATTCGCGACGGGCTGACGACGCTGGGCACGATCGCCGACCTCGTTCTCGGCGACGACGGGTCCGTGCTTCGCGTGGGGGTCGGCCGAGCCGTCGTGCGACTCGCCGCCGACGATCTGGGGGGCACCGACCGCGCGGCGATCCAGCCGCAACGCCACGAGGCACGCGGTGCCGATGCCGTCGTTCCCGATGCCATCTGGCTGTCCTACGGCGACGTCGCGCGCGATTACCAGACCGGGGTCCAGGCGGCGACGCGGCGCACCCCGGCGATCCGCATCGAACGGCGGGACCTTGCCATCGCCGCCGCTGCCGCCGATGCGAAGAAATTGGCCGAAGCCGCGCTGCGTCGCGCCATTGCCGCGCGGTCGACCGCGAAGCTGGCACTGCCCTGGCGATACGCGGGCGTGTTGCCCGGCGATCTGGTCGCGACGGGTGACGAGGCATGGCGGGTGACCCACCGCACGGTCACCGGCGCGGTCATCGACCTCGACCTCGAGCGGGTGGCCGCAGTCCCCCGTGGCGGTGCGCTCGCCGATGCCGGTCGCGCCTATGTCGGGCCGGACGCGCCGCAGGGTCCGACGACCGTTCACCTGCTCGATATTCCGGCGCTTCCGGGGGCGTTGCCGGGCGGCGTGCAACTGCTGGTCGCGGCGGGTGGTGCCAGCGCCGGCTGGCGACGCGCCGATATTCTGATCAGCCATGACGGCGGCGACACCTATGCCGTTGCCACGTCGGTCGCTGCCCCAGCGACGATCGGCGCCCTCGTAACACCGCTCGCGGCCGGATCGACGACGCGCTGGGACAGGCGCGCGATGGTCGAGGTCGAGCTGATGTCGGATGACACCGACCTCCAAAGCGCGACCGAAGCGGCGGTTCTCGCCGGGGCCAACCTCGCGGTAATCGGTGATGAGATCATCCAGTTCGTGTCGGCCATCGCGCTCGGCGGTCGCCGTTATCGGTTGGCGACCATGCTCCGTGGCCGGCGCGGTTCCGAAGCGGCGGCGACGGCGCACGCGGTCGGGGAGCGCTTCGTTCTTCTCGACGACCGCGTCGTTTCGGTCGCTCTGCCGCCCGAGGCCCTCGGCGCGGCGCTGATCGTCAAGGCCGTCGGCCCCGGCGACGATTCCGTCGTGGTTCCTTCACAAACGGTTGTCCCGCGCGGAATCGCCCTGCGGCCCCTGTCGCCGGCAATCGTCACGATCGCGCGGTCGGCCAGTGGCAACCGTATCGTTGCGTGGGTGCGGCGCAGTCGTGGCGGCTTTGCGTGGACCGACGGTACCGATGCTCCGATCGCCGAGGACAGCGAGCGATACCGGGTTACCGTGCGCGGTGCCGGTGGCGCCCTCCGCCAGGCCGACGTTATCACCGCAATGTGGACGTACAGCGCCGCCGACGCTGCGGCCGATGGCGCGTCGGCGCCGCTGACGATCGAAGTGGCGCAGATCAGCGCGGCGGTCGGCTCTGGATTGCCGACACGAATTGCCTTCGTCTGAGCTAACGGGAGAGTTTGATGACGACCACGACACGCTACGGCCTGCCCCAGCTCCAAGCGGGCCAGGCGCAGAAGGAGATCACGCACAACGAGGCCGTCGGGCGGATCGACGCTCTGCTCCATCTTGTCGTCGAGAGCCGCCACTCTGCGGTACCCGCTCTGGCGACCGGCACGGCATGGATCGTCGCGCCGAGTGCGGCGGGTGCCTTTGCAGATCAGGTCGGTCAGATCGCGGTTTGCGATAATAACGGCTGGTCGATGATCGCACCGCGCGACGGCTGCATCGCCTTCGTCCGCGACGAAGCCGTATTCATCCATTTTGCCGCCGGAATGTGGCGTGATGGCTGGACGGTTTCGTCCCTGTCGATCGGCGGACGCACACTTCTGGGCGGCTCCAACGTCGGCGTGGTTCCGCCGAGCGGCGGCAGCGTAATCGATTCTGAGGCGCGGGCGGCCATCGCGCAATTGCTGACTGGACTGCGCGGACTAGGTTTAGTCGACGCTGCATAATTGTGACTTCAACAACTTATCCCGAAAAGTGTCGCTTCTGGGCAACACCTGAGCGGAATCGTGACTTGCACTGGTATAGAGCGTGCGATAGTGCGTTAAGCCTGTTCAGCTAACAACCGAACCGTAAAGGGATCAACATGCGTAAATTAGTCGTGGCTCTCGCGTTGGCCAGCACCGCGCTCGCCGGCCCTGCCTTGGCAAAGGATAACTCGTTCTACGTCGGCATCGAAGGCGGCGGGATTATCAACCAGAACCAGACGTTCGACCTGAAGGCGACGAACGGAACTGTGACGAGCGCGCCGCTGCGCGCCAACTACAAGGTCGGCTTCGACGTCGACGGCAAGATCGGCTACGACTTCGGCATGTTCCGGTCGGAGTTCGAGGTCGGTTACAAGAATAACAATGTCGACTATTTTCAGGTCAACGGTGGCACGCCGCCCCTGATCATCGCGGGTGGCGCGACGGACGTTCCGGCGACTGGTAACTACAAGACCCCATCAGGCAATCAGACGGTCCTGTCGTTCATGGCTAACGGCCTCGTCGACTTCGGCGGCAACGGTCGTAGTGTCGGCGGTTACCTCGGTGGCGGTGTCGGTGTCGCTCGCGTAAAGCAGGAGACGTTCGCGTTCGTCCATCCGCAGCCTTCGTTCGTCGATGACAGCGACACTCACTTCGCGTGGCAGCTACTGGCCGGCGTCTACAAGCCGATTTCCGAGCACGTCGATATCTCGCTTAAGTACCGGCTGTTCAGCGTCGACAAGATCAACACGGTCGGCACCACTGGCGTCGGGTTCCAGACGCGCCTCCGGTCGCACAGCTTGCTCGTCGGTCTGACGTACAACTTCGGCAACGATGCACCGCCGCCGCCGCCAGTTGTGGTTGCACCGCCGGTTATTGTCGCACCGCCGCCGCCGCTGCCGCTGTGCCCGCCCGCCGCCGTTACGCCCGGGCCGTTCCTCGTCTTCTTTGACTGGGATCGTTCGGTCATCACGCCGGAAGCCGCCGCGATCCTCGACCGCGCCGCCGACCAGTATGCCTCGACGGGCCAGACGAGTGTCACGCTCGCCGGTCACGCCGATAAGTCGGGTAAGCCGGACTACAACGTCGCGCTGTCGCAGCGTCGCGCTGATGCGGTCAAAGACTACATGACCAAGAAGGGCGTCGCTTCGGGCGTCATCACGACCGAGGCATTCGGCGAAAGCCGTCCGCTGGTCGATACGGCTGATGGTGTCCGCGAGCCGCAGAACCGGCGCGTTGAGATCACCTTCGGTGGCGCACCCGCTCCCGTGTCGGACGGGCCGTGCCGTCCGCAATAAGCAGACAACCGACAATGAAAGGGCCGTCCCTCGGGGCGGCCCTTTTTTTGTGTCATCGCCGAGGTTTAGAGTTCTGGCAATATCTCAGGCACAATCGGAACCGCTTTGAGCAATGTAAGAGGGGAGACGGGGATTAAGGCCGCGCGCATTTGATCGCGCAGGCTCCCTGCACGTTCGCCGAGCGTCATCTTGGGCAATGTCAGGGCGATGCGACCGGCACGACTGGCTTCCTCGCAAAAGGCGTATTGAGCATCGAGCGTTGAATAACTGTTGTACGTTTGCGTCGTGTAATGATCGAAGCTGTTTTGCGCTCGAGTGCCGTCATATCGCGTGAAATGCGCCGTCATCGTCAGGCGGGCGATGTCTAGCTCGTCGCCATGCTGGCGCAGGAAGTCGTTGTAATTCCTGACAATCGCGAGGAATGGCGAATATTGGCATTGCAACGCCGCGATGTTGAGCCCCGCCCGCGTGCTCCAGATCGCGTTGGCCACGGCCTCCGACGGTGTCATCGGTCGAAGTACGACATCCCTGGGCGTCATCATTCCGCCGGATACCGGATTAGCTGGCGCGACCATTATTGGCGGTTTTGTCGCCGCCCGCGTAGGACGGTGGGCGGCACGGACCGGCTTGGCGCTTACGCCAATTGTGGCGAGCGCCCCGACGCCAAGCGCCGTTCCGACCAGAAAAATCACTCGGACCATCGTTACGCCTATCCTGAACCGCGCCCGAAATTAGCGCTGATTCAGGATAGAAGTACGTACCAGACTTCGCCAGCCCGCATGGCTTGGGTAAAGGGAGACAAATGGGCCAGGCCGTCGCGGAGCAGCGATTAGCCGAGAATGCTGCCCAGCTGCATCGCCACCGACATGTCGCCGTCGACCCTCAACTTGCCCATCATAAACGCCATCTGTGGGTTCTGCTTGCCGCTGGCCATGTCCATGAAGTCCGACATCGCGACCTTGACGGTGCAATCGGTGGGCGTGTCGGCATTATCAACGACGGCAGGCGCGACGCTATCGTCGATCCGCACGACGCCGTCCGACCCGAAATCGAACTTGACCGACTTCTTCAGGCCGGCGCTGGCGCCAACCCGTGTCCGCATTTGCTCGGTAATCTGCTCCAGGCTCATCGTCGTCTCCCGAATGACATAGGTCACATACAAGAAGGGCCGCCAACGCGGCGGCCCTTCCCCGTCAATGCCGAAGCAGAGCTTACGGCTTGGTCGTGGTCTTGGTCGTGTCCGTCGTCGTCGTTGTCGCGGCTGGAGCCGTGGCATCGGTCGCGGCGGGAGCGGTCGCCATCGCATCAGCGGCACCGGCGGCAGGAGCCGGGGTTGCCATCGCGTCGGCGGCAGGCGCGGCGGCGGGAGCCGTCGTGTCGGTCGTCGTCGTCGTGGTCGCCGTGTCGGTCTTCTTCTCGCCGCAAGCGACGACAGCCAGCGCGAGGCCAGCAACCAGCGAAACCGTCTTAATCTTCGTCATGACACCCATCTTCGACTCCTATTCATGTTTCGAGCGTGATAGCGGCGGTTTCGGTTCAGCCCTTATCCCCTAACCGAGGTAGACATTAGACAAGATAATCGCGTTCCTCAAGCGACTTTGCGGGAGCGGTTTTGGTCACCGCCAACAGGAAGTCGGGAAGGCCGTCGCGTATTGCACGGTCGACGATTGTTAAACTTCTCAATCTGTTGGTCGCGGCAAGGCTGGTGACGCGCGCGTCGTCGATGCCGCACGGCACGATTCCTCCGAAATTACGGAGGTCGGGGTCGACATTGATTGCGGCCCCGTGAAGCGTCACCCAGCGACGAATGCGAACGCCGATCGCCGCGATCTTGGCCGGGTCATCCGCCGGTCCTGTCCAGACGCCGACCCGCCCGGCGACGCGATAGGCCGTCAGATTGAGGCGCGCGAGCGTTGCGATCATCCAGTCTTCGAGCGCCGCGACGAAGCGGCGGATATCACGCCCGCGACGGTCGAGATCGATCAGCACATAGATAACCCGCTGGCCGGGTCCGTGATAGGTATAGCGGCCGCCGCGACCGGTCGTGAACACCGGCAGCCGCGCATCGAGCAGTTCGGCAGGGTCGGCGCTGGTTCCCGCAGTATAGAGCGGGGGGTGTTCGACCAGCCAGATCAGCTCGGGCGCGTCGCCTTGCCGGATGGCGGCGGCGCGGTGCTCCATCGTTGCGACCGCGTCGAGATAGCCTGTCAGCCCCGGCGTAACCCGCCATTCGACGTCGTTCACGGCGCCTTCACAGCCCCGCCGCAAAGGCGCGCACGTCGGCGATAAACAGTTCGGGTTCCTCGAGACTGGCAAAGTGCCCGCCGCGCGGCATTTCGGTATAGCGGACTACGTTATACCCGCGCTCGACCATTGCGCGCGGCGGGAAGGCAAGCAAATCGTGCGGGAACGCTGCGATTGCCGTCGGGACCTCGACGCGGCGGCCTTCAGGAATGGTAAAACCGCCCTCGTCGAACAGGCCCTTATAGATCCACGTCGCCGTATTGAAGCTGCGCGTCGTCAGATAGATCATGATGTTGGTCAGCATCATGTCGAACGAAAAGGGCGGCTCGACGACGCCTTTCCGGCCTCCGACATCGGCCCATCCGACGAACTTCTCGGCGAACCACGCGGCGACACCCATCGGCGAATCCATCATCGCGAAGCCAAGGCTTTGCGGCTTCGTCCCCTGGAGCTGGAGATAGGCGGTCTCGCGCTCGCGCACTTTTTGCGCCTGTGTCAGCCACGCTGTCTCCGCGGGGGTCGTCGGTCGCATGTCGCCAGAGCGGAGGCCGTAACCGCTGAGGTGGATCGCTTCGACGCGCGTGCTGTCGAGGCCCATCCAGCCGCCGATGACGCAGCCCCAGTCGCCGCCCTGATACAGATAACGGTCGTAGCCGAGCACCCCCATCAGCCGGTCGTACAGACCCGCCATCGCGCGCGGTCCGATCGGCGTCGCCGGCTTGTCCGACCACGCATACCCCGCCAGCGAAGGAGCGATCACATGGAAGGCAGGCCCATTCTCCGTCTCCGGTTCAGCCAACCGGTCGATGATGGCATCAAACTCGACGATCGACCCCGGCCACCCGTGCGCGATCAACAGCGGACGGGCCCCCGGGCGAGACGAAAGACGATGTATTACGTGCAGCGCTAGGCCGTCTTCGACCTCGACCCGGAAATGCGGATGGCGGTTGAGCCGCGCGACCGCCGCCGGCCAGTCGAACGTGTCGAGCCAATAGGCGCGCAGCCGCTTCATGTAGTCGCGGTTCGCGCCGTATCGCCAGCCGGCGTCGACCGGCTCCTCGAAGAAGCGATAGGCCGCGACGCGGTCGCGGATCCATGCCGCTTCGTCTGCTTCGACGGGAATCGTAAATGACTGGACCGGGCTCACGCCGCGAGCCTGTGCTTGCTTGCTGAAATTATCGCGTCGCTTGCCTTTTCGGCGATCATGATCGTTGGGGCGTTGGTGTTGCCCGAGACGAGGAACGGCATCACCGACGCATCGACGACGCGCAAGCCTTCGATGCCGCGGACCCGCAGATCGCCGTCGACGACCGACGCCGGGTCGGCCCCCATCCGGCACGTCCCCACGGGATGGTAGATCGTTTCCGCTGAGTCACGGAGCCTGGCGAGGATCGCGTCGTCGTCGGTGACCCCCGCGCCGGGCCAGCGTTCCTCGCCGCGATACGGCGCGAACGCCGCTGCCGCGCCGATCCGCCGGGCGATCTTGACGCCTTCGACCATGACGCGCGCGTCGTCGGGGGACGCCAGATAATTCGGATCGATCAGCGGATGGGCGAGCGGATCGGGCGACGCGAGCTTGATCGTCCCACGGCTGTCGGGGCGGACCTGGCAGACGTGCATTTGATAGCCGTGTTCAGCCGACATTGTACCACGCCCGTGCGGAGCGCCCTTATACGGCATGAAATGGAGCTGGACGTCGGGCGCCGCGAGCCCGGGCCGCGTTGACACGAATGCCCCGCTCGGCGTCGCCATGCTCGCCCCCGATCCTGTCTTGCCGAAGCGCCATTGCAATAGCGCCTGAACCTTGCGGTGAAACGCCTTGTTGGCGTTGAGCGTCACCGGCTGGGTCGATGCCCATTGTACGACGACGTCGAGGTGATCCTGCAAATTCTCGCCGACAGCCGCGAGGTCGCGAACGACCTCGATGCCGAGCGCGCGCAGATCAGCGGCGGGGCCGATGCCCGACAGCAGCAGCAGTTGCGGCGAGTTGATCGCTCCTCCGCTCAAAATCGTCTCGCGGGCGCGCACCGTTTCCGTCCGGGCACCCTGGCGGTAACGGACTCCGGTTGCGGTGCGCCCGGCAAAGGTCACCGCCTCGACCTGCACGCCCGTCCGGACTTCAAGGTTGGCGCGGTGGAGCACCGGCGTCAGATAGGCGCGCGCCGCCGACCAGCGGCTGCCGTCCTTGATCGTCGCGTCGTAATGACCGGCGCCTTCGAATTGTTCGCCGTTGAAATCGTCGGTCCGCGCAAAACCCGCCTCGACGGCGGCGGCGACGAAGACTTCGGCGAGCGCCAGCGGGTGGCGGCGGCTCGACGTGTGGAGCGGCCCGCCCTCGCCGTGGAAATCGCACGCCCCGCGCTCGCTGTTCTCGGCACGGCGGAAATACGGTAGGACATCGCGCCAACCCCAGCCGGCCAGTCCCGTTTGCGCCCAGCGGTCGTAATCGCTCGCATGGCCGCGAATATAGACCATGCCGTTAATCGACGACGACCCACCCAGCACCCGCCCGCGCGGCCAGTACAGCGGGCGGTCGTTCAGATGCCGCTGCGGCACCGTCCAAAACCCCCAGTTCATCGCGTTCGGCTTGTCGGGCGGGATGATGTTGCCGATCCCGGCGGGCATGTGGATCAGCATCGAACTGTCTTTGCCGCCGGCCTCGAGCAAAACGACGCGTATCGCCGGATCGGCCGACAGCCGGCTCGCCAGGACGCACCCCGCCGATCCGGCCCCCACGATGATGTAGTCGAAGTCCTCGCCCATAAACCCTCTCCGGAGCCGTTCGCGCCAGTCTATGCGTTTCCATCGACCGGGCAAGCCGGTCCGCCAAACAGGCCGTTGGCATTGACGCGCGGAGCCTTCTGCTCGGCGGCGAGTCGCTCGAAAACATGGGTGAGCGCCGCCGGAGACGCTGCCGCGAGCGCTCCGTTCGCCACCTCGTCGGCCGACCACAGCCAGCTCCGCGCGGGGTCGTCGAGCATATCCCACGCCGGGAACAGGCGGGCGGGGATCGTGCCCGCGACGAGGCGCTCGACATCGACATGGCGGTCGTCGCGTTCGATTCGCGCAAAGGCCGCTTCGACTGCGGGTTCCGGGCCTTCGAGCAATTGCAGGTACAGATCCGCGCGGCAGATCAGCGCTCCGGTCAGGCCGTCGCGCTGGTTATTGCGCCGCGCCCCGACCAAAATGCCGCCAAGCATCGCCGAATCGAAGCCGAACGGGCGCGACGCATAGATCGTTCGATACAGCGTCATATCCACTCTCCCCTCGAGTCGCGCCAAAGGCTAGGCTATCGCGCCGCCCGCGTCGCCCCTTCACATCGTCGGGGCACGCTGCCACATGACGCGGCATGAGCGATTCCACCGTCACGCCGCCAGACGCCGCTGCTGCCGAATACGGGCGGGTGGACCGGGTGTCGCGGCTCGTGCGCCGCGTCCTCGCGCCAAACCCGGGCCCGTTCACCTATACCGGAACGGGGACGTATATCGTCGGCAGCGGAACCGTCGCGATCGTCGATCCCGGCCCGAACGACCGCGACCACATCGCGGCGTTGCTCGCGGCAGTCGACGGCGAAGTCGTCAGCCATATCGTCGTGACGCACACCCACCGTGATCATTCGCCCGCCGCGATCGCCGTCAAGGCCGCGACCGGGGCACGGGTCGTCGGCTGCGCACGCCTCGTCCTCGACGATCACGGTCCCCGCGCCGATGCCGGTTTCGATACGACCTATGCGCCCGACGCGATTCTCGCTGATGGCGAGCGGGTCGCCGGCCCCGGTTGGACGCTGACCGCGCTCCACACGCCCGGCCATACCTCGAACCACCTGTGCTTTGCTCTTGCAGAGGAGCGCGCGTTGTTTTCCGGCGATCACGTCATGGGGTGGTCGACGACCGTGGTCGCGCCGCCCGACGGCGACATGGCGGCCTACATCGCGAGCCTGCGCCGCCTGCTCGACCGTGACGACGTCGTCTATTACCCGACGCACGGTGCGCCGGTGACCGAGCCGCAGCGTTTTGTTCGGGGACTGATCACGCATCGCAAACAGCGCGAGAACCAGATTCTGGCGCGCCTCGAGGATGGTGCGGCGACCGTCCCGGCGATGGTCGCGACGATGTACGCCGCGGTCGATCCGCGCCTTCATCCCGCCGCCGGGCTTTCGGTCACGGCGCATCTGATCGACCTAGCCGTACGCGGGGTCGTCGCGCGCCGGGGTGACGTGTGGGCGCTGGCAGCTTAGGGTAGCGCTATGGACGCCCGCCTCAACCTGTTCGGTTCCGCCCCTCCGGTCGATTTCCGCGCTGAGATCGAACGTCTCCGCAAGGAGCGTAACGCCGTCATCCTCGCGCATTATTATCAGGATCCGGTTCTTCAGGACCTCGCCGATTTCGTCGGCGACAGCCTCGACTTGAGCCGCAAGGCCGCCGCGACCGACGCCGACGTCATCGCCTTCTGCGGCGTCAAGTTCATGGCCGAGGTGGCGAAGATCCTGTCCCCGCAAAAGACCGTCATTCTTCCCGACCTGAAGGCCGGATGCAGCCTCGAGGATTCATGCCCGCCCGACGAATTCGGCGCGTTTCGCGCGGCGCACCCCGATCACATCAGTCTGACGTACATCAACTGCTCGGCGGCGGTGAAAGCACACAGCGACATCATCGTCACTTCATCGTCGGCCGAAAAAATCATCAACCAGCTGCCCCGCGATCAGAAAATCCTGTTCGCCCCCGACAAGCACCTCGGTGCGTGGCTCAACCGCAAGACCGGGCGCGATATGTTGCTGTGGGATGGGACCTGCATCGTCCACGAGCGGTTTTCGGTGACCGAGTTGCTCAAGCTGAAGGCGCTCAACCCCGCCGCACCGATTCTTGCTCATCCCGAATGCCCCGCGGCCATCCTCGATCTCGCCGACTATGTCGGGGCGACGAGCGGCATTCTCGATTATGCGCTCATGTCACCCGAGCCGACGCTGATTGTCGCGACCGAGCCCAACATCATCCACCAGATGCAGCTGCGTGCCCCGCACAAGACGTTCATTGGCGCGCCGGGGGCCGACGGCAACTGCGGCTGCAATATGTGCCCGTTCATGGCGATGAACACGCTCGAAAAACTATACCTGTGCCTGCGCGACCTGACGCCGGTGATCGAAGTCCCCGAGGCGATCCGCGTCCGCGCCAAGCTCCCCCTCGACCGGATGCTCGATATGGCGAGCGCCGTAACGCCGGTGCCGGTAACGGGGGATTGAGCGGTATCGTTTGTGAATATTCTTAGGGCGTGGATGGTAGTTTGGTGATGATGGTTCCGGACCGAATAAAGACCACGGCGACCGCTATACGAACGCCTTCAGCATCATGAACGACGATTTCGATCTCGACGCCTTTGTCGCCGCCACCCTCGCCGAGGACCTTGGCACGGGCGGTGACGTTACGTCCGCTGCCGTTATTCCGGCGAGCGCGACGCTTACCGCCGTCATGGCCAGTCGCGAAGCGATCGTCGTCGCCGGGGTGCAGGTCGCGGCGGTGTTCTTCGGCGAACTCGACCCCGCCGTCGAGGTCGAGCGCTTCGTCGGCGACGGCGACGCGGTTGCCCCCGGCACAGCGCTGCTCCGGGTAAGCGGTAACGCCCGTGCGCTACTGGCCGCCGAACGGTCGGCGCTGAATACTGTTCAGCACCTGTCGGGCATCGCGACGCTGACGCGCGCCTATGTCGACGCGATTGCCGGGACGGGGGCGACCTTGCTCGACACGCGCAAGACGCTGCCCGGGCTGCGCACGCTTGAAAAATATGCGACGCGGATGGGGGGCGCGACCAACCACAGGCTGCGGCTCGACGATGGCTGCCTCATCAAGGACAATCACATCGCCGTCGCCGCGGGGGTCGAAGCCGCCGTCCGCGCGGCGGTTGCCGCCGGGCTGGGCATCGCCGCCGGGGGGCTGCCCATTGTCGTCGAGGTCGATCGGATCGACCAGATCGCCGCCGCGCTCGCCGCCGGGGCCGACCGGCTGCTCCTCGACAACATGGATGTCGTGACCCTGCGCGCGGCGGTCGCGCTCGTCGCCGGGCGTGTCCCGACGGAGGCGAGCGGCGGCGTTCGACTCGATACAATTCGCGGGCTGGCCGAAACCGGCGTTACCTTCATTTCGGTCGGGCGGCTGACCCAGTCCGCCCCGGCCGCCGACATCGGCCTCGATTATGCTTGAGTTGGTCGCTGCCGCCGCGCTCGCCTGCGCGATTCCCACCGATCTCACGCCCGCCCCGGCGCTGCCGCAGGAGGAAAGCCGGATCGTCCCCGTCGAGCATTTCGTCCTCGCTTATTACTGGTGGCCGCAGGAATGCCGCCGCGCTGACTCCGCCGCCTCGCCGGGGTGCCACGCCGGGTTCGGCTTACGTGTCCACGGCCTGTGGCCCGACGGTCCGGGAACGACCTATCCGCAATTCTGCCGCGCACCGACGCCGCTCGCCGTCGCCGAGGTCCGCCGCAACTGGTGCCTGACCCCGTCCGTCACGCTGCTCCAGCACGAATGGGCGAAGCACGGAACGTGCGATTGGCCCGACGCCGCGCATTATTTTGCCGATATGCGCCGCGTCGCCGCGCGAATCGCGCTGCCCGATCTCGACCGCGTCGCGACCGCTGGCGCGGTGCGCGATGCGATGGTCGCGTCGAACCCTCGCCTGCCGCGCGACGCAGTGTTCGTCGGGACCGATTCGAACCAGTGGCTGACCGAAATTCGTGTCTGCCTCAATCTCGCCAAGCGCCCCCGTGGCTGCGAGAGCGGTGTTGGCGCCCCCGACTCGATCCTAATCCGCGTCTGGCCGCGCTGATCGATTCGCGGCTGGTCAGGCTCGGGTTGCGCCGATACAGGCGAGACTTGGCTCATTCGAACCATTCGTCGTGACGGCGGCTCGCCTCGTCCATCCCACCCTCGGTTGACGTTGCATACACGGCGATGCGCTGGTTGATGGCGTCCGAGAGCTGCGGGGGCAGTCAAGCGAGTTTCCGGGATTATATGCATGACGCAAGGCAAGCCAGCCTTTGACCGGGTGGCAGCAACCGTGCGCCGGGCCTTTCCCGATCACGTCATCGTTTGGCATCGCCGCAGCGGTGTCCAGGCGATCACCATAGGAGCGCGAACACAGATCATGGCATTGGGTGGGGCAGCATTGATCATCGGGTGGCTGGGGATCGCCACGGGGAACCTTGCCGGTGTCCAGCCGGGGGCGAGCGCGGCGAAATCTGCCGAACTCGCGCGGATGCAAGCTCAACTCGCGGCGATGACGTCGTCGACCGCCGCGCTGAAGGGCGAAGTTGCCGACCGCGCCGCCGCGATCGAGAAGCGCCAGGCGTTTCTAGCCGCGCTGCTCGCGCCAAAGCGCGATCTCGCCCAACTCGCCGCCCTGATGCCGCGGGCGGGTGACGCCGCAACCGCACGAGATTTGCTCCCCGGCGCGCACGAAGGTGTCCTCGCGCCGTTCCGCAAGCTGGAATCCGAGCAGCTTGCCTTCGTCGATCAGGCGACGAACGCCGCCGACGCGCGGCTGCGCGATACTCAGTCGCTGGTGCGGCGCCTGGGGCTCGATCCCGACCGGTTGCTCGCAGCGTCGACGTTTGACGCCGGTCGCGGCGCGATGGGAATCGGCGGCGGAGTCGGCGGGCCGTATCAGCCGGTCAGCGCCCCGGTCGACGCCGAGCCGCGCTTCAAATCGCTGTTCGTCAGTTGGAAGAAACTGACCGCGCTCGAAAGCGCGCTCGCCGTTATCCCGTCGTACATGCCGGTCAAGTCGTTCAGTTATTCGTCGGGCTTCGGCGTCCGCTCCGATCCGTTCACCGGCATGACCGCGCTTCATGCCGGAGTCGATATGAGCGGGCGGCGCGGCGATCCTATCTACGCCGCCGCAACCGGGGTGATCGCTGTCGCCGGCTGGGCAGGGGCGTACGGCAATTGCATCGAGGTCGCGCATGGCCGGGGTCTGTCGACCCGCTACGGCCATTTGTCGGCGATCCTCGTCCATCCCGGCCAGCTGGTGCAACAGGGCGATGTCATCGCGCGCATGGGGTCGACCGGGCGCTCGACGGGCACGCATCTCCATTTCGAGGTCCGGCTTGACGGGCGCGCGGTCAACCCGCGTCCGTATCTCGACGCATCGACCTATGTCCTTGCCGCCCGGCATCGCGCCGCCGATCCGATCGGTCCGGGCTACGGCGTAGGGGACAGCGCGCTGTAGTTCCGCGCGGGTACTGCGCCGGTACCGCGTTGTACCGGGCCCGCCAACGCCCTATGTCGTACGGATGAGCAGCGTAAACCTGTCGTCCGCCGCCGCCGCCCGCGTTGCCGCCATTGCCGCGCGGCAGGGTAAGCCGGGGCTGAAATTACGCCTTGCCGTCGACGGCGGGGGCTGTGCCGGCTTCCAGTATAAATTCGGTCTCGAAAGCGATGCCGCCACTGACGATCTGATCGTCGAAACCGACGGTGTCGCGATGTTGATCGACCCTATCAGCCTGCCCTTCCTCGACGGCGCGCTGGTTGATTATGTCGAGACGATGGGTGCGGCCGCGTTCAAGGTGACCAATCCCAACGCAGCGAGCGGATGCGGCTGCGGGTCGTCTTTTTCGGTGTGATGGCCTTCCGTCGCGTGTTTGCCGTGCGGCAAACCCCATGAAAATCGCGACGTTCAACGTCAACGGCATTTCCGCCAGGCTGCCCCGTCTGCTCGACTGGCTGGCGGAGGTATCGCCCGATGTCGTCTGTCTGCAGGAAATCAAGACGATCGACGCCGGCTTTCCGACCGAGGCGATCGCCGCCGCCGGTTATCACGCGCTGGTCCACGGTCAGAAGGGGTTCAACGGCGTCGCCATCCTGTCAAAAGAAGTTGCGGTCGAAACCGCGCGTGGCTTGGCTGGGGACGCCGCCGACGACCATTCACGCTACCTCGAGGCGGAGGTTGGCGGCGTCCGGATCGCCTCGATCTATCTGCCCAATGGCAATCCGCAGCCGGGGCCGAAGTTCGACTACAAGCTCGCGTGGTTCGACCGGCTTGCGGCGCGCGCGCAGACTCTGCTCGGTCTCGAACAGCCCGTTGTTCTTGCGGGGGATTACAACGTCTGCCCGCAGCCGGTCGATGTCTTCAGCGAGGCCGCGATGGCCGCCGATGCCCTCGTGCAGCCGGAGACGCGGGCGAAATTCCGCGCCTTATGCTTTCAGGGTTGGACCGACGCGATCCGCAGTGTCCAGCCAAACGGGGCGGCGTTTACGTTCTGGGATTATCAGGCGGGAGCATGGCCGCGCGATCTTGGCTTGCGGATCGACCATCTACTGCTGTCGCCCGCCGCCGCCGACCGTCTGACGGGTGCCAGTATCGACCGTGCCGTGCGTGGAGGTGAACGCGCATCCGATCACGTTCCGGTGTGGGTCGAACTCGCGATCTGACCCCTGTGGTCGTGTGGCGTTAGGGAGCTTCCACTGGGCCAAGCGACCGTTCGTAGAGGCGATAGGTCTTCGTCACCTCGGCCTCGATGACATCGGCGATCGACCGCATCGGACCGTTATCCTCGAGGATCCAGCCGATCTCTCCGCGCTTGGCCCCATAATTCTCGACCGCCGTCCGCCGGATATATTCGATCATCTGGAACGCCATGATCGATGCCAGCCGTGTCCCCTGCAACGACTTGACGACACCAAGCAGCGGGACCCGGATGCGGGTGATCTTCGGCTTGCGTAACCGCCACAGCAGTTTTGCCCAGTTGAAGGGAAACAGCCGTCCGCCGAGATCGCGGGTGAATTCGTTGAGATCGGGCAGTGCGATGAGAAAGGCGACCGGGACGCCGTCGACTTCGGCGATGCGGACAAGGTCGTTGTAGACAATTGGCTTGAGCTTGACCCCGACGTGCGCGACCTCGAGCGGGGTCAGCGGCACGAACCCCCAATTCTCCGACCAGGCGTCGTTGAGGATGCCGAGAATGATCGCGGCTTCCTCGGCGAAGCGGCTCTTGTCGACCATCCGCGTCTTGACCTTGCCGCTCTTCTCGCTCGCGGCGACGATCTTCTGGACGATGTCCGGGAACGGCTTGTCGATCTGCAGTTCGTAGGTGTGGAGGTCCTTGATCCCGGCATAGCCATGCGCCTCGATCAGCCGCGCATAATAATGCAGGTGATGGCCCATCATCACCGTCGGCGCACGATCGAAACCGGACACGAGTAATCCGGGTTCGTCCCAGATCGATAGGCTGAACGGTCCCATCGCGCTTGTCATGCCTTCGGCCCGCAGCCAGCTTTCCGCCGTATCGAGCAGGGCATCGGCAACGGTCTGGTTGTCGATACACTCGAACATCCCCCAATGGCCGATGCCCGCGCCCATATGCTCGAGGACGAGGCGGTCGACCTGTGCGGATATACGCCCGACGATCTGACCGTCCTGCTGCGCCATCCAGTACCGGGCGCGCCCATGTTCGAACCACGGGTTCGTCTTGATTCCTTCGATCAGTTCGCGCGCTTCGCGGCGGAGGGGCGGCACCCACGCCGGATCACTGGCGTAAAGTCGGTAGACGAGTTCAACGAACGTCGTCCGGTCGGCGGGCGTCGTCGCCTCGATAATAGTGACGGCGCCCCCCGGCATCGCTACGCAGCCTGGCGTTCGGGAGGCGTGGCGGCGGCCCGGTCGCGCTGGCGCGGATGGCCGCTCGCGACGCCACCGGACAGTTGCGCTACCCACGGATAGCGGACGGCGACGTCTTCGGTGTAGCCGAGGTTGAACACCGTGGCGCTGCGCGTCGGGCGCTCGATCCGTTCGTAAAACGTGCCGAACAGCCGATCCCACGCGAAGTTGGTGATCCCGTAATTGCCGCTCTCGTCGTGAAAATGGTGCGCCATGTGGCGCGCCTTCATCGCCACGAGCCAGGCATTCTTCGGCTTGTACGACAGATGCTGAATGCAATGGCAGAATTCATAAAAGCACGTTGTCAGGACGCCGGTCGCCAGCGCGACTGCAGCGCCGCCGACACCGCCGATGGCATAGCCGAACGGCAGCGTCATGATGAATACCGGGGGCAATTCGCTCGCAAGGCTCCCGAACAAAATCTCGAGGTGGTTCGGGTCCTGATGGTGATCGTAATGGATCCGTTTCCACGTCGACGCGAGAAAAGGCACCTTCCACATCCACTGGCTGTGGAGGACCCAGCGGTGGAGACAG
>JANYFA010000092.1 GCA_025362895.1 Sphingomonadaceae bacterium
GCCAAGTTCGAATACAAGGATATCCCGGACAACCTCAAGGACGCCGCCGCGCAGGCGCGTTCGGAGCTGATCGAGATGGCGGTCGAGCAGGACGACGCCCTGATGGAATCGTATCTCGAAGGCACCGAGCCGACGGTCGCCGAACTCAAGGGCCTGATCCGCAAGGGGACACTGGCGTTCGCGTTCGTGCCGGTGTTGTGCGGGTCGGCGTTCAAGAACAAAGGCGTTCAGCCGTTGCTCGACGCCGTCGTCGATTATCTGCCGTCGCCGCTCGACATTCCGCCGATGCACGGGCTCAACTTGAAGGATCAGGACGAGATTCGCGAGGCGTCGGACGAGGCGCCGTTCAGTGCGCTCGCCTTCAAGATCATGACCGACACCTTCGTCGGCACGCTGACCTTCGCGCGCATCTATTCGGGCAAGCTCGAGGCGGCGTCGATGGTTCTCAATTCGGTCAAGGACAAGCGCGAGAAGATCGGGCGGATGCTCCTGATGCACGCCAACAACCGCGAGGACATCAAGGAAGCCTATGCCGGCGACATCGTGGCACTGGTCGGCCTCAAGGATGTCACGACCGGCGACACGCTGTGCGCGCCGCTGAAGCCGATCATCCTCGAGCGGATGGAATTCCCCGAGCCGGTCATTGAGGTCGCAGTCGAGCCGAAGACTAAGGCTGACCAGGAAAAGATGGGCATTGCGCTCAACCGCCTCGCGCAAGAGGATCCGTCGTTCCGCGTCACGAGCGATAACGAGAGCGGCCAGACGATCATCAAGGGGATGGGTGAACTCCACCTCGAAATCCTCGTCGACCGGATGCGTCGTGAGTTCAAGGTCGAGGCCAATGTCGGCGCGCCACAGGTGGCCTACCGCGAATCGCTCGCGAAAAAGGTCGACGTCGATTACACCCACAAGAAGCAGTCGGGCGGATCGGGTCAGTTCGGGCGAATCAAGTTCTCGGTCGAGCCGGGCGAGCGCGGGTCGGGCGTCGTTTTCGTCGACGAGGTCAAGGGCGGCAACATTCCGAAGGAATACATCCCGTCGGTCGAGAAGGGCATTCGTGAAATCGCTGCGACGGGTTCGCTGATCGGCTTCCCGATCATCGACTTTACCGCTCGGTTATATGACGGCGCGTACCACGACGTCGACTCGTCGGCCCTGGCGTTTGAAATCACCGGGCGCGGCGGCATGCGCGAAGCCGCCGTCAAGGCCGGCATCAAGCTGCTCGAGCCGGTGATGAAGGTCGAGGTGGTGACACCCGAGGACTTCATGGGCGACGTCATCGGCGACCTGAATAGCCGTCGTGGCCAGATCCAGGGGACCGACAGCCGTGGCAACGCGCAGGTCATCGAGGCGATCGTGCCCCTGGCCAACATGTTCGGTTACGTCAACACGCTGCGATCGATGAGCCAGGGCCGCGCGCAGTACACGATGCAGTTCAGCCATTACGACGAGGTTCCGTCGAACGTGGCCGAAGAGATCAAGGCGAAGATGGCTTAACGCCGGACACGCTTTACATTTGCAAGCACAGACACTAGACGCCGCGCCTTCCGCGCGCGGTATACATTGGCGAAGGATGAGGGATCATGGGTAAGGCGAAATTCGAGCGGAACAAGCCGCACTGCAACATCGGCACCATCGGTCACGTCGACCATGGCAAGACGTCGCTGACGGCTGCGATTACAAAGATTCTCGCCGAGTCCGGCGGCGCGACGTTCACATCGTACGCCGACATCGACAAGGCTCCTGAGGAACGCGAGCGCGGCATCACCATCTCGACCGCACACGTCGAGTATGAGACTGCCAACCGTCACTACGCGCACGTCGATTGCCCCGGCCACGCCGATTACGTGAAGAACATGATCACCGGCGCCGCGCAGATGGACGGTGCAATCCTCGTTGTGTCGGCGACTGACGGCCCGATGCCGCAAACCCGCGAGCACATTTTGCTGGCAAAGCAGGTTGGTGTGCCGGCGATGGTCGTGTTCATGAACAAGGTCGACCTCGTCGACGACGCCGAGATCCTCGAACTCGTCGAGATGGAAATCCGCGAACTCCTCGTGAAGTATGATTTCCCGGGCGACGACATTCCGATCACGCAGGGGTCGGCGGTGTGTGCGCTTGACGGCAAGCGTGACGAGATCGGCCGTGAGGCCGTCATTGCGCTGATGAAGACCGTCGACGAATATATACCGCAGCCCGAGCGTCCGCTCGACCGTCCGTTCCTGATGCCGATCGAAGACGTGTTCTCGATCTCGGGTCGCGGTACCGTCGTCACGGGTCGTGTCGAAAGCGGCATCGTCAAGGTCGGCGAAGAGGTCGAGATCGTTGGTATCAAGGACACTCGCAAATCGGTCTGCACCGGCGTTGAAATGTTCCGCAAGCTGCTCGATCAGGGCCAGGCTGGCGACAACATCGGCGCCCTGCTCCGCGGCGTCGGGCGTGACGACGTCGAGCGCGGCCAGGTTCTCTGCAAGCCCGGCTCGATCAAGCCGCACAGCGAGTTCAAGGCCACCGTGTACGTGCTGTCGAAGGATGAAGGTGGTCGGCACACGCCGTTCTTCGCCAACTACCGTCCGCAGTTCTATTTCCGTACGACCGACGTCACCGGCACGGTAGAGTTGCCCGAGGGCACTGAGATGGTCATGCCGGGCGACAGCGTCGAGCTGGCAGTAAAGCTGATCGCCCCGATCGCGATGGATCCGGGCCTGCGCTTCGCTATTCGCGAAGGCGGACGTACCGTCGGCTCGGGCGTGGTTGCAACGATCACGAAGTAAGGCTATAGGGCTGCTCCCATCATCATTAGATGGTGAGCGGTCCGATTCGTTCGGGCCTCTTTTTTTGTAGATTGACTGATCGGCACTGTGGAAACGCAGAACATCCGCATTCGCCTGAAGGCTTTCGACCACCGTGTGCTCGATATGGCAACGGGCGAGATTGCCGATACGGCGAAGCGGACAGGCGCGGCCATTCGTGGTCCGATCCCGCTGCCGACGCGCATCGAACGGTTCACTGTGAACCGTTCGCCGCACGTCGATAAGAAGTCGCGCGAGCAGTTCGAAGTGCGGACGTACAAGCGGCTACTCGACATTGTCGATCCGACGCCGCAGACCGTCGATGCGCTGATGAAGCTCGATCTTGCTGCGGGTGTTGACGTGGAGATCAAGCTGCAGAGCTAGATCTGACCGAAGATACGCGGAGCGAACTTTAACTAGTCATGCCCCCGAAGGGGCCTCTGAGCGAAAGGAATTGGTCATGCGCAGTGGCGTGATCGCGAAGAAAATGGGGATGACCCGCCTGTTCAAGGACGATGGTCGCCACGTCCCCGTGACGGTGCTGAGCCTCGAGAATTGCCAAGTTGTGTCGCAGCGCACGACCGAGCGCGACGGCTATGTCGCAGTCCAGCTTGGTGCCGGTTCCAAGAAGGCCAAGAATACGACCAGGCCCGAGCGCGGCCACTTTGCCGCTGCCGAGGTTGAGCCCAAGGCGCGCGTTGCCGAGTTCCGGGTGTCGGAAGACGCGCTGCTCGAAGTCAGCGCGTTGCTGTCGGCGGATCATTTCATTCCTGGCCAACTTGTCGACATCACGGGCGACACGGTTGGTAAGGGTTTCCAAGGCGGCATGAAGCGCTGGAACTTTGGCGGGCTTCGTGCCACCCACGGCGTCTCGGTCTCGCACCGCTCGCTGGGTTCGACCGGTCAGCGTCAGGATCCCGGCAAGGTGTTCAAGAACAAAAAGATGGCGGGTCACATGGGCGACCGTCAACGGACCCAGCAAAATCTTGAAATCGTCTCGACCGACGTCGAGCGCGGCCTGATCTTCGTCAAGGGCTCGGTCCCCGGCCACAAGGGGGGTTGGTTGCTGGTCAAGGATGCCGTCAAGGGTTCGCGCCCTGACGCTGCGCCGTATCCGGCTTCGTTGAAGAGTGCCGCCAACGACACGGTCGCGTCAGATACTGTCGTGCCTGCCGCCGTCGAAATCGTGGGCGAGGAGGCCTGAGCCATGAAGCTTGATGTACGCACCCTCGACGCCGTCGCCAGCGGCGATATCGAGCTCGACGAGATGGTTTTCGGCAAGGAAGCCCGCGTCGACATCCTCCACCGCGTGGTCACGTGGCAGCTCGAAAAGCGCCGTGCTACCGCTCGTGGCGCACGCGAACGGTCGGATGTCGCCCGTACCGGCAAGAAGCTCGGGAACCAGAAGGGCGGCGGCACCGCCCGCCATGGTAACCGCGGCGCGCCGCAGTTCACCGGTGGTGGTAAGGCTCATGGTCCGCGCGTTCGCGACTTCGACCCCGGCTTAAACAGGAAGATCCGCCAGTTGGGTCTGGGCATCGCGCTTTCTGTAAAGGCCGCCGAAGGCAAGCTGATGGTTGTCGAGAATTTCACGCTTGGCGAGGCCAAGACTAAGACGTTACTCGCGCGGCTTGCCGGTCTCGGCGTAACGAATGGTCTGTTCGTCGACGGTGCGACTACCGATCTGCACTTCGGAATGGCGTGCGCCAACCTCGAAAAGATCGATATCATGCCCGCCGTCGGTGCGAACGTATACGACATCCTCAACCACGACATGCTGGTGCTGACTCGCGCCGCCGTCGCTGCCCTGGAGGCGCGCGTCAATGGCTAAGCCACAACCTGCAACGATTGATTTGAAGCATTACGACATCGTCGTGAAGCCGGTCATCACCGAGAAGTCGACGCTCGTGAGCGAATTTAACCAAGTTGTGTTCAAGGTCGCCAAGTCCTCATCGAAACCCGAGATCAAGGCTGCTGTCGAGGCGCTGTTCGGGGTCCGTGTCCTGTCGGTCAACACGTTGATCCAGAAGGGCAAGAACAAGCGCTTCAAGGGCAAGCCTTACACGCGCTCGGATGAGAAGAAAGCGATCGTGACGCTCGCCGAAGGCGACCGCATCGACGTGACGACGGGGATCTGAGATGGCTCTCAAGCATTATAATCCGACCAGCCCCGGTCGCCGTGGCCTGATCCTCGTCGACCGTTCGGGCCTGCACAAGGGCCGTCCGGTCAAGTCGCTGACCGAGGGGCTTCGCAAGTCGGGCGGTCGCAACAATATGGGTCACGCCACTGCGCGCGGCATCGCCGGTGGTCATAAGCAGCTGTATCGCATCGTCGATTTTAAGCGGCGCGAGTGGGATGTCGCGGCGTCGGTCGAGCGCATCGAATATGATCCCAACCGTTCGGCGTTTATCGCGCTCATCAAATATCCTGACGGTAAGCAGGCGTATATTCTCGCACCGCAGCGCCTCGCCGTTGGTGACAGCGTCACCGCGGGCAAAAAGGTTGATGTAAAGCCTGGTAACGCGATGGAGATCGGGCAAATGCCGGTCGGGACGATCGTTCACAATGTCGAGTTGAAGCCCGGCAAGGGCGGTCAAATGGCGCGCGCTGCAGGTACTTTTGTTCAGGTTGTTGGTCGCGATCGCGGCATGGTCATCATTCGGCTTAATTCGGGCGAGCAGCGTTATACCCACGCAAACTGCATGGCGACGGTCGGCGCGGTGTCGAACCCCGACAATTCGAATACCAACCACGCCAAGGCTGGCCGTACCCGCTGGCTCGGCCATCGTCCGTTGACGCGCGGCGTCGCCAAGAACCCGGTCGACCATCCGCACGGCGGTGGTGAAGGCCGGACCTCGGGCGGTCGTCACCCGGTCACGCCATGGGGTAAGCCGACCAAGGGCGCGAAGACCCGGTCGAACAAGTCGACCGACAAGATGATCATCCGGTCGCGCCACGCCAAGAAGAAGAAGGGCTAACCGATGAGCCGCTCCGTCTGGAAGGGTCCGTTTGTTGACCTGCACGTCCTGAAGAAGGCCGAAACCGCGCAAGCTGGTGGCGGTGGTCGTGGTCCGATCAAGACCTGGTCGCGGCGTTCGACAATTCTGCCGCAGTTCGTCGGTCTGGTGTTCAGCGTCTATAATGGCCGCAAGTTCATTCCGGTCTCCGTCAACGAAGACATGGTCGGCATGAAGCTCGGGGAGTTCGCGCCGACGCGGACATTCACTGGCCATGCCGCCGATAAGAAGAGCAAGCGCTGATGAGCAAGTCGTCATCCCCGCGGCGCGTCGGCGATAAGGAAGCGCTGGCCGTCGCGACCACGCTTCGTGGTTCGCCGTACAAGCTCAACCTTGTTGCCGGTCTGATCCGTGGCCGCAAGGCGTCCGAGGCGCTCAACATTCTCCAGTTCTCGACGAAGGGCTTCGCGCCCGACGTCCGCAAGGTTCTCGCTAGCGCGATCGCCAATGCCGAGAATAATCATAACCTCGATGTTGACGCGCTCGTCGTCAAAGAGGCGAGTGTCGGCAAGGCGATCGTGATGAAGCGTTTCACGCCGCGCGCACGCGGTCGGGCTTCGGCGATCGTCAAGCCCTTCAGCCGCATTCGCATCGTTGTCCGTGAGCTGGGCGAAGCAGATTACGCGTCCAAGACCCCTTCGGAGCAGGCATAATGGGTCATAAAACTAACCCGATCGGGCTGCGGCTCCAGATTAATCGGACGTGGGACAGCCGCTGGTTCGCCGAAGGCGAGGACTATGGCCGCCTGCTGATCGAAGACATCAAGATTCGTAACTTCATCATGAAGACGCAGCCGCAGGCGGCGATTTCAAAGGTCGTCATTGAGCGCCCGGCGAAGCTGTGCCGCGTGTCGATCTATGCCGCGCGCCCCGGCGTGATCATCGGCAAGAAGGGTGCCGACATCGAGAAGCTGCGCCAGCAAATAGCCGCGATGACCAAGAGCGAAGTGTCACTGAATATCGTCGAGCTGCGTAAGCCCGAAGTCGACGCGCGGCTCGTGGCGCAGGGAATTGCCGATCAGCTCGAGCGCCGCATCGCTTTCCGCCGTGCCATGAAGCGCGCCGTGCAATCGGCGATGCGTCTTGGGGCGGAGGGCATCAAGGTTTCGTGCGGCGGCCGTCTCGGCGGTGCCGAGATCGCGCGCAGCGAACAGTATCGCGAAGGTCGCGTGCCGCTTCACACGCTGCGCGCGCACATGGATTACGCCGAGGCGCAGGCGCACACCGCTTATGGCGTGTGCGGCGTCAAGGTTTGGATCTTCAAGGGCGAGATTCTCGGTCACGATCCAATGTCACAGGACCGCCTGATGTTGGAGGCCCAGACGTCGGGCGTCCGCCCGGCACGTGAAGGCCGCTAGTCATGTTGCAGCCCAAGAAGACCAAGTTCCGCAAGCAGTTCAAGGGTCGCATTCACGGCGACGCGAAGGGCGGCACGGCGCTCAACTTTGGCGCGTTCGGCTTGAAGGCGATGGAGCCCGACCGGCTTACTGCGCGGCAGATCGAGGCCGCTCGTCGCGCGATCAGCCGCCATATCAAGCGCGCTGGCCGGTTGTGGATCCGCATCTTCCCCGACGTTCCCGTGACGTCGAAGCCTGCCGAAGTCCGCATGGGCAAGGGTAAGGGTGCACCGGAGTTCTGGGCCGCCAAGGTCAAGCCCGGCCGTATCCTGTTCGAGCTCGACGGTGTCCCGCACGATGTCGCCAAGGGTGCTTTCGAGCGCGCGGCGGCGAAACTGCCGATCAAGGTCAAGACGGTCGTTCGCCTCGGCGAGCCGACTGGCGAGGTGTCGAAGTGAGCGGAATGAAGACCAAGGATCTGCGTCCGCAGACCGACGACCAGATTGCGACGGCGCTGGGTGAGCTTAAGCGCGAGCAGTTCAACCTGCGTTTTCAGGCCGCGACAGGCCAGATGGAAAAGCCGAGCCGCGTCCGCGAGGTCCGTCGGACGATCGCCAAGATCAAGACGCTCCAGGGCCAGCGCGCCATGGTTGCGACGAAGGAAGCCTGAGATGCCGAAGCGAATTCTTCAGGGTAAGGTCGTGTCCGACAAGGGCGACAAGACGATTATCGTCCTCATCGAGCGCAAGATCACCCACCCGGTGTACGGGAAGATCATGCGTCGCTCGAAGAAGTATCATGCCCACGACGAGGGCAACGTTATCAAAGAGGGCGACGAGGTACGCATTCAGGAATGCGCCCCGATGTCCAAGCTGAAGACGTTCAAGGTTCTGGAGAAGGTCGGATGACCATCGCCCTTATGATGAAGGGATCGTTCGTATGATCCAGATGCAGACGAATCTCGACGTCGCCGATAATAGCGGCGCCAAGCGGGTGATGTGCATCAAGGTGCTCGGCGGGTCGAAGCGTCGCTTCGCCGGCGTCGGCGATGTCATAGTCGTGTCGATCAAGGAAGCCGCACCGAAGGGCAAGGTCAAGAAGGGCGACGTTCATCGTGCCGTTGTTGTCCGTACCGCTAAGGACATTCGTCGCGCCGACGGCTCGGTGATCCGCTTCGACGGTAACGCCGCTGTTCTGATCAACAAGAACGAGGAGCCGATCGGTACCCGCATCTTTGGTCCGGTCGTGCGCGAATTACGCGCATCGGGCCATATGAAGATCATCAGCCTAGCGCCGGAGGTGCTGTAATGAGCGCCGCAAAGATAAAGAAGGGCGACAAGGTCGTCGTTCTGTCGGGTAAGGACAAGGGCAAGCACGGCGTCGTCACCAGTGCCATGCCCAAGGTCGGCAAGGTCGTTGTCGGTGGCATCAATATGATGACCCGTCACACTAAGCCGAGCCAGGCGGATCCTCAAGGCGGGCTGATCAAGTCCGAGGCGCCGATGTTCGTGTCGAAGGTGGCGATAGAAGACCCGAAGACCGGCAAACCGACCCGTGTCGGTTTCAAGATAATGGAAGACGGTCGCAAGGTGCGGATTGCCAAGCGATCAGGAGAGCAGATCGATGGCTGATGTTGCCAATTTGACCCGGATGCAGAAGCTGTACGTGGACACGATCCGCGGCCAGATGACGGAGCAGTTCGGCTATAAGAACCTGATGCAGGTTCCCAAGATCGACAAGATCGTCATCAACATGGGCGTTGGCGACGCGACGCAGGACAAAAAGCTGGTCGACGCCGCCGCGGCCGAAATGGCGCTGATCGCCGGCCAAAAGTCGGTGATCTGCAAGGCGAAGAAGTCGGTCGCAGTGTTCAAGCTGCGTGAGGGCATGCCGATCGGCTGCAAGGTGACCTTGCGCCGCGAGAAGATGTACGAATTTCTCGACCGGCTCGTTACGATCGCTCTGCCGCGCGTCCGCGACTTTCGCGGCCTCAACCCGAAGTCGTTCGATGGGCGCGGCAACTATGCGATGGGCCTGAAAGAGCAGATCGTATTCCCCGAGATCAACTATGACCGCATCGGCAAGGTGCGCGGCATGGACGTGATCATTACCACGACCGCCAACACCGATGACGAGGCACGCGCCTTGTTGTTCGCCTTCGGCCTGCCGTTCACCGGTATGGTCGACCAGAAGAAGGCTGCCTGACATGGCCAAGAAGAGTTCGGTCAACAAGAATGAGCACCGCAAGGCGCTGGTTAAGAAGTACGCGCCAAAGTTCGCGGCCTTGAAGGCGATCGCCGCCGACACGACCAAGGATGACGGGGAGCGTTTGATGGCGCGTCTCAAGATGAGTGAGCTTCCGCGCAACGCGACCCCCGGTCGTGTGCGTAATCGTTGCGAGCTGACTGGGCGCAGCCGCTCGGTTTATCGCAAGTTCAAACTGTCGCGGATCATGCTGCGGGAACTGGGCAACAAGGGCCTGATCCCCGGCCTGACGAAGTCGAGCTGGTAACGCTATGTCGATGACCGACCCCATCGGTGACATGCTCACCCGTATTCGCAACGGCCA
>JANYFA010000113.1 GCA_025362895.1 Sphingomonadaceae bacterium
AACCCCGACGACGATGCCTGAGATGAAGGCTGCGGCGACGGCGGCGGCGCAGCGGGGCTTGTCTCGCCGATGAGCATGAGCGGAACCAGACCCCGGCTCGCCAGCGCGCCGGGCCGCCACGGCGAATCGAAGGCGTCGAGGACGATCGCACCGACCGCCATCTCGGCGTCGCCCCACCGGTAAAGCGAGCGTTCGACCGCGCTCTTCAATTCACGGACGTTGCCCGGCCACGAGTGCGTCGCGAGGGTTGCCGCCGCCGCCGGTGTAAAGCCGGGAAACCCCGCCCAGCCGAGCTCGACCGCCATCCGTCGCCCGAAATGGCCCGCCAGCAGCGGAATATCGTCCGCGCGCTCGCGCAACGGCGGCACGGTCACCACCTCGAAGCTCAGCCGGTCGAGCAAGTCGGCGCGAAAGCTGCCGCGATCGGCCAGCGCCGGCAGGTCCTCGTTCGTCGCACCGACGACGCGGACGTCGACGCGGATGACGCGGTTCGACCCGAGCCGCGACAGTTCGCCATATTCGACGACGCGAAGCAGCCGCTCCTGCGCAGCGAGTGACAGCGTCGCGATCTCGTCGAGAAACAGCGTCCCGCCATCGGCATCCTCGAAGCGCCCGGGTCGCGCCCGAGCCGCCCCGGTGAACGCACCGCTGTCATAGCCGAACAGTTCGGCGTCGAGCAGGTTTTCGGGCAGCGCCGCGCAGTTCATCGTGATCAGCGGCCCGCCCCAACGCGGGCTGAGACGATGGAGGCGCTCGGCGATCAATTCCTTGCCCGTGCCGCGCTCGCCAACGACAAGGACCGGACGGTTCAGCGCCGCCGCCGCCGACGCGCGCTCGACGGCATCAAGGAAGCTGGGCGCGGAACCGATGAGGGCGGCGGGGGTAGGCATGGGGTCCTTCTAAAATGCTTCGCAGCCGTTGGGAAGATTGGGAAAGTTTAGTGGGAATCACCAACAGTTGGCAATCGTGTCACCGAAAGCTGCACCGGCCACCTGGACGGTTTCAATAATATCAGTTACTTACATGGACAATACCACTTGGCACGGGTCCTGCAATGCTGTGTTCATTGACGGGGATCGGCCCCGCTTAGACCCAAGGAGACCGACCATGACCTTCCCGCTCCTCCGCTCCGCCCTCGGCCTCGTCGCCTCGGCGCTGCTCGCCACCGGCTTTGTCGCTGCCGCCGTTGCGCCTGCCTATGCCGCTCCGATTTCCTCCGCCCCGATTTCTGTCGCCGCCATCGGTGCTGGCGCCGCCACCCGGACTGTTTAAACTCGTGGCCTCACTGGAGACCCTGCCCATGTCGATCTTCTCGCGTACTCGCGATATCGTTGCCGCCAACGTCGCCGACTTGCTCGACCGCGCCGAGGACCCGGCCAAGATGATCCGCATGATCATCATGGAAATGGAGGAAACCCTCGTCGAAGTCCGCGCCGGTGCCGCCCGCACGATCGCCGACCAGAAGGAAATGCGCCGCGCCGTCGCTCGCGCCGAAGCCGCGCAGCTCAGCTGGGCCGAGAAGGCCGAACTCGCGCTATCCAAGGGCCGCGAGGATCTCGCTACCGCCGCGCTGCTTGAAAAGGCCAAGGCGAAGAGTTTTGCCGACGCGACGCTGGCCGACATCGCCCAGCTCGACGATGGCCTCAACACCAACGAGGAAGACATCCGCCGCCTCGAGGGCAAGCTGCGCGAGGCCCGTCAGCGCCAGAACACGCTGCTGACCCGCATCGAAAACGCCAATAGCCGGACGCGGATGCGGGCGATGTACAAGGGGCCCCGGATCGAGGACGCCTTTGCCAAGTTCGAGGTAATCGAGCGCCGCGCCGACCTCGCCGAGGGCCATGCCGACGCCTTCAGCCTCGGCGGTCCGGTACGCAGCCTCGACGATGAGTTCGCCGACCTGAAGCAGGACCACGGCATTGCGAACGAACTCGCCGCGATGAAGGCCCGCCTCGCGACCAAGGAGGGTTGAGCCATGGATTTTACTCCGATCGCCGTCTGCGGCATGCTGTTCGTCGCGCTGCCCGCGATCATCCTCAACTATATGACGCAGTGGCGGAAGGCGAAGGGGATCACGATCGAGGACGAAAACCTCCTCGACGATCTTCATGAAACTGCCCGCCGACTCGACAGCCGCCTCGAGTCAATCGAGCGTATCATCGCCGCCGACAATCCCGGCTGGAAGGGCGAAGCACTCGGCCGCAGCGGCGGCGACCGCTTCCTCGACGACGCACGGTCCACCGACCGCATCACCGACCAGGCCGTCGCGACCGAGCCGCGCCTCGCCTACCGCCGCTAAAGCTCAAGGGGAGCCACCATGTCCGAACGTCGCACCAGTTTTTACCTCGATAAACGCAACGCCAAGGCCAAGGGCGTTCTCGCCGGGATCGCCGACTATTTCGACATCGACGTCCTGTGGGTTCGCATCGGTTTTGTCGCCTCGCT
>JANYFA010000115.1 GCA_025362895.1 Sphingomonadaceae bacterium
GGTCGTTACCCTGATCGCCGTCGCGATGATGCTGCAGATCGGCCCCGATACGTCGCGCGCCGGGCTGCTGTGGCGGTTGGCGCTACTCGGGTTCGGCCTCGGCCCGGCGCAGGGTATGTTCACGCTGGCGATCCAGAGCGCGGTGCCGCCGCCGCGTATCGGCGTGGCGACGGCCACCTCCCAGTTCTTCCGCCAGATCGGGTCGACCTTCGGTGTCGCGCTGTTCGGCGCGGTCCTGACCAATTCGCTCGTCGCCGAGCTGCCCCGCCGTGCCCCGCTGGTCGCCGGTCAGATTGCGGGTGGGGCCGTCGATATCAGCCACGCCCAGGCGCTGGCGATGAACCCGGCGGCGCTGGCGGCGGCGCTCGCGGCGCGCGGAGTGACCGATCCGGCGCGCGTCGCGACGACGGGCGACGGACTTCGCGCGAGCTTTGCCGTGGCGATCCTCGGGCTGTTCCCGATCAGCGCGGTCCTGTTCATCGTGTCGTTGATCGTCACGCTGTTCGTCCCTGGGCGACGGTTGCGCGGGCGCGACGAGATGATCGTTGCCGTCGCCATGGAAGCGGGTGCCCCCGGCGCGACAGAGCCGATCGGTGCCCCTGCGACGTGAGCGCCTCTGACACTGCCGATATTGCGATTATCGGCGCGGGCATTGCCGGGGCGAGCCTCGCCTATTTCGTCGTGCGCCACGGTGGCGGGTCGGTCATCCTGATCGAAGCCGAAGACACGCCCGGCTACCATACCACCGGGCGCTCGGCGGCGTTCTGGGAACCGACCTATGGCGGGGCGGGCGTTGTTCCGCTGTCGGCCGCGAGCCGCGCCTTCTTCGATGCCCCCCCGCCGGGCTTTGCCGAGCGCCCGTTGCTCAGTCCGCGCGGCGCCCTCCACATCGCGGCCCCGGGCGACGACCGCGCGCTAGCGATGCTGGCGGCCGATCTGGCCGGGTTCGGCGTTGCGACCGAGGCGCTCGACGCGGTCGCCATGGCGCATTTCCCGATCGTCGGCGGCGGCTGGGAACGCGGCGGCCTGCTCGAACCCGACTGTCACGATATCGACGTCGCCGCCCTCCACGCGGGTTTTCTGGCGGGGGCGCGGCGGGCAGGGGTAACGCTGTTGACCAATGCGCGGGTGACGGCAATGCGCCGCCTGTCGCCGTCAGATGGGGGGCAGGACAGCTGGCATCTCGCCACCACCGGCGGCGATGTGACCGCGCGCGTCGTGGTCAACGCGGCGGGCGCGTGGGGCGATGCGGTTGCGGCGTTGGCGGGAGCATCGCCGCTCGGGCTGACACCGCTGCGGCGGACGATGGTGGTGCTCGATATCGATCCGGCTCCGCCCGCCGATCTGCCGGTCGTGTTCGACGCCGCCGGGAGCTTCTACTTCAAGCCCGACGCCGGCCGGTTGTGGCTGTCGCCTCACGACGAGATCGCCGACGTTGCCCGCGACGTCGCCCCTGAGGAACTCGATATCGCCATCGCCATCGACCGCTTCGAGCGCGCGACGACCGCTCGTGTCCGTCGGGTCGAGCGCAGCTGGGCCGGGTTGCGAACGTTTAGCCCCGACCGCAACCCGGCCTATGGTTTTGACGCGGCGGAGCCGGGCTTCTTCTGGTGCGTCGGCCAGGGCGGCTTCGGCATCCAGACGGCACCGGCCGCGGGCGACCTTGCCGCCCGCCTCCTCCTTGGGCTGCCCCCGGGGCCGGTCGACCCCGCGCCCTATGCCCCGGCGCGCTTCGGCTGACGGCGTGAGATAATCGCTGTCCTACAGGGGGCAGTATCGCTTACCGTTGCGCCCCGCCACCGGGCGGCGTCGCTCTTTCTCATCGTGAGGTCGGTTGTTATTCGCACCCAGCGGACGAACGAGGACGTCAAACACGGTGCGTGTGTGTGAACTTCGCGTGAACTTTGCCCGAACGCAGTAGCGCTCGCGTGTCCGCTAACCAAGTTTTCAAACGCGCTTCTGCACCTGCTTTGAGGGTCGAGTGTTCCTATGCCGCCGCGTGCATCGCGAGGATCGCGGCGTTGGCCAAACCGTCGGCGCGCTCGTTGTCGGGGTCGCCCGAATGGCCCTTCACCCAGCGCCAGTCGATCCGGTGACGCGCGGTTGCTGTGACGAGTGCCTGCCACAACTCGACATTCTTGACCGCGCTTCCATCGGCGGTGCGCCAGCCGCGGCGCTGCCAGCCATGAACCCATTTGGTTATACCATCGCGAACGTAGACGCTGTCGGTCGACAGGATGATGTCGCATGGGCGAGTGAGGGCGTTTAGCGCCTCGATCGCGGCGGTCAGCTCCATGCGGTTGTTGGTCGTGTGCCGCTCCGCCCCCATCAGTTCCTTCTCGGTCCCGCCGAGTCGCAGGATCGCCCCCCAGCCGCCGGGGCCGGGGTTGCCCTTGCACGCGCCGTCGGTGGCGATCACGACCTGAGGCCGCTCCGTCATTCGCCCAGCACTTCGGCAAGGGTTGCGCTGCGGTACCATGCGAGCCGCCGGGCGAAGGCCATCGGGTCCTTTTTGGTCACCAGCGCATCGGCGGGGGTGGTGATCCAGTCAAAGGCGCGGGTCAGGATAAAGCGCAGCGCCGCCCCCCGACACAGCAATGGCAACGCGGCAACCTCGGCGGCGGTCAGCTGATGGGTGCTGCGGTAGCCCGCAACAAGGGCACGGGCTAGCGCCGGGTCGAAACGGCGGCCGTCCCCCGAGAAGCACCACGCCGTATGCATTACCGCCAGATCGTAAGCACGCAGATCGGTACAGGCGAAGTAGAAGTCGATCAGCCCAGTCACCCGCTGCCCCATCAACAGGACGTTATCGGGGAACAGGTCGGCGTGGATCGTCGCGCGGTCGAGGCCGTCGGGCCAGCGCGCCGCCAGCGCGCCCAGCTCATCGTCGACGATCGCCGCGAGGCCGGGGGCGACCGCTCCGAACCGGTCACCGATCCGTGCCGCCAGCGCGCGCCACCCGGCGGGGCCGTGCTCGTTGACGCGAACCGGGGTGAAGTCGGCAACGGCGTGGTGCATCGCCCCCATCGCCGCTGCTGCCGCAAAGGCATCGCCGGGCGTCGGCGCACCGACCGAGACGCCGGGGACGAACTCGATGAGGCACGCCGGACGCCCGCACAGCATCTGGAGAGTGCGCCCCCCGCGATCGGTCACCGGGCGTGGCACCGGCAGCCCCTTATCGGCAAGGTGGGTCGTCAGCGCGAGGAAGTACGGCAGGTCGGCGGCGTCAACGCGATCCTCGTACAGGGTCAGGAACAGCCGCTCGCCACGATCGGTGTCGAGCATGAAGTTGGAGTTCTGAATACCCTCGGCGATGCCCTTGAAGGTAACCGCAGCGCCGAGGTCGTAGCGGGTCAGGAAGTCGGCGAGCGCTTCGGCGCTGACGGGTGTGAATACGGCCATCAGGCGATTGTGCCCCGCTCAGGCATCGAGTCCGCGCGGCAGCTTGAAGACGACGTCCTCGACTGCGCTGGTGACGATATCGGTCGCGGTCTTGTATCGTGTCGCCAGCAGGGTCATCAGCTCTTGTACCAGCACCTCGGGGGCCGATGCCCCGGCGGTGACGCCAACCGTGGCGACGCCGTCGAACCAGTCCCAGTCGAGGTCGGCGGCGCACGGGATCAAATAGGCGCGTGTCCCCGACCGCTCCGCGACCTCGCGCAGCCGCTGCGAGTTGGAGGAGTTGACCGCCCCGATGACCAGGACAAGGTCGCATTGCGGCGCGATCTGCTTGACCGCCGCCTGCCGGTTGGACGTAGCGTAGCAGATGTCCTCACCCTTGGGTCCGCTGATCGCCGGGAAACGGCGCTGGAGGCATGCGACGATGGCGGCGGTGTCGTCGACCGACAGCGTCGTCTGAGTCAGGAAACCGACGTTGTCGGGGTCGGCGATGGTCACCGCCTCCGCGTCGGCGAGTGTCTCCACCAGCGTCATCGTCCCCGGTGGAACCTGCCCGAAGGTGCCGATCACCTCGGGGTGGCCGGCGTGGCCGATGAACAATATCGGGCGTCCCTGCGCCACCAGCCGCTCGGCCTGACGGTGGACCTTGGAGACGAGGGGGCAAGTCGCGTCGAGGTAATTCAACCCACGCGCCGCCGCCGCGACGGGAACCGACTTCGGCACGCCGTGGGCGCTGAATACGACGGGGACGCCGTCGGGAACCTCGTCAAGCTCCTCGACGAAGACGGCGCCTTTCACCTTGAGGGCATCGACGACGTGGGCGTTGTGGACGATCTCATGGCGGACATAGACGGGCGCGCCAAAGCGTTCGATCGCGCGCTCGACGATTGTCACGGCGCGATCGACCCCGGCACAAAAGCCGCGCGGCGCAGCGACGACGACACGCAGGGGCGGCAGAAGGGGGAAGGGCGAGCTACTCATACCGAATGCCTTTACGCGAACCGCTGCCCGTGCACCACAACTTGTGCGCGCCGCCCGCGCTACTTATGATATAGCCAATCGTCGCGAAGGGTTTCAGCTTGGGTTATCGGGTTCGGGTCGCGGTCATCGGTCTTGTCGTGTTTTGCGGGGCGTTGAGCGGGTGCGAGCAGAACCCTTTGCTCGTGCGGCGGTCGGCGTGTCCGGCGGTTGCCGTGCCCAACTTCGCGGGTGATACAACCCTGTTCAGGGGCGACGGCACGGCGGCGAGCGACATCGACCTCGTCGCAGTGGTCACCAATGTTCGCGGCGTCTGTGCCGATGCCGGCGAACGGCTCGCGACCAACATCACCTTCGATGTCATCGCCCGGCGAGTCGCCACGGCGGGCGCGCGCACCGTGACGCTGCCGATCTTCGCGAGTGTCGTGCAGGGGGGCAATCTGCTTGTCTCGAAGCAGGTAGGCCAGGTCGCGGTCGTCTTCGCCGATGGTCAGGCGCGCGCTCAGACAACGGCCCACGCTCACGCCGAAGTCGACCGCGCGGCGACGCAGATGAGCGCGGCGATGACGAAGAAGGTCGACCGCAAGCGTAAGCCTGGCGATCTCGACGCGGCGACCGACCCGCTGGCTGATCCGGAGGTCAAGGCGGCGATTCGCGCCGCTACGTTCGAAGTTCTGATCGGTTTTCAGCTGAGCGACGACGCGCTGGCGTATAACGCGGCGAAGTAGCGCTTCAGATAGAGGTTGTGCGGCGCACCATGTTACGGCACTCTCATGGGGTCGCCGGGTTTTGGCCCGGTGCAGACGCGGGAGAGCGTGGCGGAAACCCTGGCTAAGGGAACCGTCGCCGCCGAAGGAGCAAGCCGTCCCCGGCAATCTCTCAGGCACCAGGGACCGCGTCGGTGCAATAGCGGCGATCTGGAAAGCGGGCACGGCTACGGTCGATGCTCCACCGAAGGGGTAAGCCGGCACACCCGGTCAAAGCTCTCAGGTGCAAGTGACAGACGGGGACGCGGCCGATGGCTCCATCGGTCGGACTCTGTCGCCAAGGCCCGTATGACCGACCTCGTCCTTCCTCTCCACAGTCTCCACCGCCGTCTTGGCGCGCGGATGGTCGACTTCGCCGGCTACGCGATGCCGATCCAGTACGAGGGGATCATCGCCGAGCACCAATGGACGCGGTCGAGCGCCGGGCTATTCGACGTCAGCCACATGGGTCAGTTGACGCTTCCGCTTGCGGCCGACGCCGCGCTCGAAGCGCTTTTGCCGGGCGACATCGCGGGGCTGAAGACGGGGATGCTACGCTACTCGTTACTACTTGCTGATAACGGCGGCATTCTCGATGACTTGATGGTAACCCGGCGCGAGGGCGATCTGTACCTCGTGGTCAACGGCGCGACCAAGGTTGCCGACCTCGCCCACCTCCGCGCTGCTGGCCTCGACGTGACCCATCACGAGGACTTGGCGCTTCTCGCACTGCAGGGGCCGAAGGCAGTCGCCGCGCTCGATCGCGTCGTGTCGGGGGTCGCCGCGTTGACCTTCATGCGCGCCGCTGCATTTGACTGGGAAGGCGTGCCGCTGTGGATCAGCCGCTCGGGCTACACTGGCGAGGACGGATTCGAGATATCGCTCCCCGCCGACCGTGCCGAAGCCTTTGCCGAAACGCTGCTCGCCGCCCCCGAAGTCCGGCCGATCGGTCTGGGCGCGCGCGATTCGCTGCGACTGGAGGCCGGACTGCCGCTTTATGGCCACGACCTCACCGCTGACATTACGCCGATCGAGGCCGGGCTGGCTTTCGCCATCTCCAAACGCCGCCGCGTCGAAGGCGGCTTCCCCGGCGCGGCGATCATTCTCGCCCAACTCGCCGGCGCCCCCGCGCGCCGCCGCGTCGGCCTGGCGATCGACGGCCGCCAGCCGGTGCGCGAGGGGGCGACGGTCATCGTCGATGCCGCCATCGCCGGGCTAGTGACCAGCGGCGGCTTCGGCCCGGCGCTCGGAACGCCGATCGCGATGGCCTATGTCGCCGCCGCCGCCACCGCCGATGGCACCCGGCTCCAGGTCGAGGTGCGCGGCAAGCGCCTCGATGCGACCGTCGTACCGATGCCCTTCTTCCCCAAATCCTATGTTCGAGGAGCCACCATATGACGCTCTACTTCACCAAGGACCATGAATGGGTGTCGGTCGACGGCACCACTGGCACCGTTGGGGTGACCGACTACGCGCAGGGCCAGCTCGGGGACGTCGTGTTCGTCGATGTGCCCGCCGCCGGTACCTCGGTCGCCAAGGGCGCGGCAGCGGCGGTCGTCGAGTCGGTCAAGGCGGCATCCGATGTCTATTCGCCGGTATCGGGCGCGGTGACCGAGGCGAACGCTGCTCTCGAGGCGGAACCGGCGCTGGTCAACACCGACCCCGAACGCGCGGGCTGGTTCTTCAAGCTGACGCTATCGGCCCCCGATGAACTCGCGGGACTGATGGACGAAGCAGCATATAAGACCTTCGTAGCGAGCCTCTGACAATGGCGTGGGACCCCCAGGCCTATGCTGTTCACGGTGCCTTTGTGCCCGGCCTCGCCAACGCCGCATTCGACTTGCTGGGGTCCGCGCCCGGTGAGCGTATCCTCGACCTTGGGTGCGGCGATGGTGTCCTGACCGAACGGATCGTCGCAGCCGGAGCAACTGTCGTCGGTGTCGACGCCGACCCGGCAATGGTCGCGGCGGCGGTCGCCAAGGGGCTCGATGCGCGAATCGGCGACGGGCGGAGATTGAACTTCACGAGCGAGTTCGACGCGGTCTTCTCGAACGCCGCGCTCCACTGGATGGGAGAGCCCGCGCCCGTCATTGCCGGGGTCGTCCGCGCGCTCAAGCCCGGCGGGCGCTTCGTCGGCGAGTTCGGCGGGCACGGTAACATTGCCGCCATCCGCGTCGCCGTCCGCGCGGTGCTCGTCGCCCGCGGCTACCGGGTGCCGTCGGTCGAAGAGAATTATTACCCGACCGCCGCCGAGTATCAGGCTGCGCTCGAGGCCGGTGGGCTGGTCGTCGATGGCTGCTTCATCGTCCCGCGCCCGACTCCGATCGTTAGCGGCATGTCGGCGTGGCTCCAGACGTTTCGCGGCGGCTTCATCGACGCCGCCGGCGTGCCACCGGAAAAGCGCCAGCAGGTCATCGAGGACACCCGCGCGATGCTCCGCCCCATCCTCGCCGACGCGAGCGGCAACTGGGTCGCCGACTATGTTCGTCTGCGTTTTGCCGCGCGCAAACCGGAGTAAGCCATGCGTTACCTCCCCCTGACCGAGGCCGACCGGGCGTCGATGCTCCGCACCGTCGGCGTCACCGACATCGACGCGCTGTTCGCCGACGTCCCCGAAGCGGCGCGGCTCGACGGGCCGATCGCGGGCCTGACCCACCACATGCCCGAGATGCTCGTCGAGCGGCACCTCGCCAGGCTTGCCGCACGCAACATGAC
>JANYFA010000121.1 GCA_025362895.1 Sphingomonadaceae bacterium
CTACGCACGGCAGCGATCCTTGACAAGCCGTCGCCGCCCCCCGATACGTCCCGGTCCGCGACAGTGCTGCCGTAGCTCAGTGGTAGAGCGCATCCTTGGTAAGGCTGAGGTCGGGAGTTCAATCCTCCCCGGCAGCACCAGTCGTCAATGACTTAGCCATCCGGACAAAGGGTGTCCGGATGGCGGGTCCTCACCGGGCGCTCACCGTCACCCAACCCCTGTTGCGGCGACCTGTTCCTGAGACGCGGCGGTCCGCCTGGAATCGGAGCTGGCATCGCTTCCTCCCCGGCATCACGGCACAAACCATCGTGCGGCGCTCTCCACCGCACACAACCAGTTATAGGAGCTCAAGCCGGCGTATCGGGCGATCGAGCTGGTCCTCAGTCCGGCAACGCGACCATGTCACGCGAGCGAGCGCGTGCGCCCTTGTCGTCATGGCCGGAGCCGGTCATCCGACCCGGTAGTCGATGACGGACGAGCTCTCCGAGGAGCGGGTGTTGGGTAAATCCTACCCTGCTCTGGTGTCATGCTAAATCTGCCTGTGGACGACCTTGGAGCTCCTGTTGGGCTGGCTTCCCCCAATCCGGCTCGGCATCTCAACTGATGATCCGATCTATCGCGACTTGGCGCAGCATACACCACGAGGCTGGTATGAGAATTAGCCCCAGTCAAAAGTCGGGTCTGGGAACTCACCTCGCCGATCTAGTCTCCGATTGCAATCTTTTGGTCAAGCCAGCGCGGGGCTCGGACGGGCGGGAGGTCGTTCAGCGATCACGCTTGCACCCGTGACAACGGCACATGACGCGCATGCCGACGTGTGTTAAGGTTATATCACACTGCGGTTAGGACGGCCGCAGCGTTGCTGACCATCGTATACGGACGCGGACTGAAGGAAGTGACATGGCCGACTCCCAGAATGCAACGCCGACAGCCATCGCCATCACCACCACTTTGAATAACTTCGATCTCGCATCGGACACATACGGCGGCTGGGTGCAGATCTACGCCAATCCACGCGCGAACGTAGGTTTCAACGTGTCTCTGCCGTTCCACAACGCGAAGAACGAAAAGGACGCGCTCGCCGGCCTGAAGACGAGCATCGACAAGATTGTCGAGGACATCCACGAGTCGGCCGCCGCGCACTAGGTCACGTCCGCCGCGTTCCGGCGAAAACCGCGGCCACCGAACCGAGCTGACGGCCTTGCGGATATCACCTTGCAGCAAGGCGTGGGGTCGATCTCGTTTTCGGCGAATACCACGATCTGACGGCCGCAAACCCGCAGAGCCTGCCGAAGCGAGGCTCCGACCGCCAGCAGCGTCGCGATGGCATCGCGCTTGCGATAAGACGTTTACAATAGGGCTGTTGGCGAACGTGCAAAAGGGCGGGGCACGCCGCTCTGCTTGGCGAACTCGAGTGCCGTCTTCCGGGCGTCGGCGAAGCAACGAGACAGGGTCCTGCGATACGTCGACTCGGCTCGCCGGGCTGGTGCCAGCGTCCTGTCAGGCGGCGAGGCCGTCGGCGACTCGTCCTACCACTTCAGCCCGACCGTGACCGTGGACGTCTCGTCCGAAATGGAGATAGGCCGCGAAGAGGTGTTCGGCCCCGTCATATCGCTTTATCGCTACGATGATCTCGAGGAGGTCGTCGCATTGGCGAACGACAGCGACTACGGTCTTGCCGCCAGCATCTGGACCAACGACCTTGCGGCGATGCACCGGCTTGCATCCAGACTATCATCAGGTGTCGTGTGGGGAAACTGCCACGGCGGCCTCGACGTCTCGATGCCGTTCGGCGGCTTCAAGCAATCGGGCCTGGGACGCGAAGGCGGTTCCGACGGCATCCACGCCTACCTCGAGACCAAGTCGGTGATGATACAGTTGTAGGGCGGATGGTCAGGAGGACGTTTCGCGGCGGTCCTGAATCAGCCCCCACGTCTACGCCTTCACCGGCCAGTTCGCATACTCGGTCGCGAAGCCACCTGTTCGCCGGGTCGCTACGGGCGAGCCAGAGCAGCCGTTAGCCGAAACCGTCCAGATCGACGGGCGACTGTGAGTCGGCGTGGAATATTGACCGCTATTGAGGGGTGACGTCCCCCCGTTTTCTTCCTCCGGTTTGAGAGTGAGTTTTTCCGGCATTGTAACCACCGCGAGGAGGAGCAGGCTGTGAAGAAGAGCAGGTACACCGAGGAGCAGATTTCGTACGCGCTGCGGCAGGCCGAGACGGGCACGCCGGTGGCTGAGGTGATCCGTCGGATGGGCGTGTCGGAGCAGACGTTCTACCGGTGGAAGAAGCTGTATGCCGGGCTCGGTGTCGGTGAGCTGCGTCGATTGAAGCTGCTCGAGGAGGAGAACCGCAAGCTGAAGCAGCTGGTCGCGGATCTCAGCCTCGACAAGCACATCCTGCAGGACGTGCTCGCAAAAAAGCTCTGACGCCTGGGCGGCAGCGCGAGCTCGTCGCGTCCGTCCAGGCGTCCCACGGCGTCAGCCAGCGGCGTAGCTGCCTCGCGCTCGACGTCGATCGTTCGCTGGTCCGCTATGTCTCGGTCAAGCCGGACCAGGCCCCACTGCGGCTGCGCATCCATGACCTGGCGCGGACGCGGATGCGATACGGCTACTTCAGGATCTACATCATGCTCAGGAGGGAGGGTTGGCTGGTGAACCACAAGCGGGTCTACCGCCTGTATCGACAGGATGGACTGAGCCTTCGGCTCAAGAAGTCACGGCGCAACGTCAGCGCCGCCGACCGCGTCCGGCAGCCGGCGGCGGCGGCGCCGAACGAGATGTGGTCGATGGACTTCGTCTCCGACGCCTTGTTCGACGGTCGGAGGCTGCGGGCACTGACCGTCGTCGATACCTACACCCGCGAAGCGCTGGCGATCGACGTCGACCAGGGCATCAAGGGCGAGCAGGTGGTGGAGGCCATGGCGCGGATCGCCGCCGCCCGCGGTTCGCCAAAGACCATCCGCGTCGACAACGGCCCGGAGTTCATCTCG
>JANYFA010000016.1 GCA_025362895.1 Sphingomonadaceae bacterium
CGACGTATTACGCTCAGTAAATCCATGTCGATCACTCCTCGCACCTCCAGCCGGTTGGCCAGAGGCAGGTTCAAACATGGGTCAAATCTCAGTGAAAATTTACGCGGCTCCCGGGTCACTTCTCAGTGGAAATCAACAGCCTTGTCAGCGTCGGGCGAAAGCCTCCCGCAAAAACGCGAGACTGCGCTGCCAACTATCCGCCTGCGCTTCCGGGTTGCCGCCCGCAGGCCGGCCGAAGCCGAAACGCCGTGGCTTGTCACCTTTTTCGAGCGGCGACCCGAAGACACCATGGTCCGCGTCGGGGTAGGAAAGGACCGTCACCGGCGTCCCGTCATGCTCGCGCCTTCGAACGACGATCTGCTCCGCCATCTCGCAGGAGGGCCAGACCTGGTCTCTCCCGCCACAAATCAGGAGTGTCATGGCGGTGGAGCGTTCAACGGGGATCACAGCATTGGGGTAGGCCGACAAGTCGGCCAGGCCACCCTCGTATATCGAGCGCACGCCCTTTGCCCGAACGAAGTGACCATAAGGCAAGGCCGGCAGCGCTTCGCCGTCCAGCGACCAAGACGACTGCTTCAAACCGCGAAACCTCGACCAGTCGAACCCAGGCCAGACGACGCTCGACGGCGCGGCTGCGATGATTGCGGCTAAGCTGGGCCGGTGACTGGCAACGAGCAGGGCTGCCTCAGCGCCCTTCGACATACCGACGACGGCCAACCGGGTTGCGTCCACCCCGCGCTGTCCACCTAGCCAATCGAGGGCATGCTGAAAGAGCTCCAACGGCACCAGCGCGAGAGCCTCACGTTGCCCCGGTCCTCGGAAAAACGACATCGCGAGAACCGCGTATCCTTCGCGATTGAAGGCACGGGCATCGCGATCTACCTGGCCGTGCAAGCCACCTTCACTTCCCCCGACAACCAGGATGCCGGGTCGCGGATCGTCTGTATCCGCTGGGTAGTAGTTGCCGAACCAGTCCTCGCTATCGATCCGCCGGCCGTTCGCGCCAGGGTCGGTGACGACGATCGACATGCGCCAAGGCCGCTTAATTGCGAGCCACGCTAGCAACAGCAGAAATGGGATAAGATAGAGCAACGTCGGCTTTCCTAAGCCGCGTCAATCGCGGACGACCGATAATGGCAGAGCCAGTCGGTCGAAAACAGGCCCCCTTACGCAACGCAGGCGCCTTCCCGATTAGGAACCAGTGGTAAGAAGGCGCCCCGCCGATCGCGCTACCGGTCATTAGCGGGGTCCGCGTTCCCAAATGCATTTTCCCGAAACTGCCGGGTGATGACGGAGAAACGGGAAAGCCGTGACTTCCCGAGGCGGCGCGTTTCGGGAACGCGATCGGCACGCCCAGCGGCCAAAATCGATCACTTTGCGACCGGCGCGTAGCTGCTGCGAAGACCCATTCCCGGTTATTCGAAGCTGGCCAGCCGCTTCCCAGAAAGGGACGCTGGTTCAGGTCCCATTCCGACCGGCACAGGCCGGTCCAGGCCGCTCGGCCGCTTCTGGGGAGATGTCGTTCGTGCAACTCGGTGTCGGGGCCAGTTAAGATCAGTGTAATCGCTTGGCCGCTCAGAAACGCACCCTGCTCGGCGCTCCGCCTAGCGTGTCGCTGCGCCAAAGCACTTGCCTTGGTTAGCAATCTCTTAACGCACGGATTGAACGGATTAGTCTGTCGCCGCCGCGGTTCGTTAGGTTAACGATCGCCAAGCCGTCGCAATGCGAACGTCCGGTCGCGTAGCGGTAGATCACGCGGTAGCTGCCGCCGGTGAGCGGGACGATGTCTTGGATCCGGAGCGGCTCAGGCAATCGGCCATAGAAGCGCGAGATCGCGCTAGGTGAGTAAGTACGCCCGCCACGCTTCTCCGGTACGATCTGCGCCGAGGCAGTCTCGCCGTCGCCGGAACCGAGCGCATCGTAGAATGCCCGCACTGTTTCCTCGCCGCCGCCGATCCTGCCCGGGCGATCGTCGCGGCCGTTATCGCCGCGATACTCCCGGCGGCCATAGTCGCGCGGAGCTGGCTGGTCAGTCGTGATCGCGACATGGTCGCGGATCGGCTCGTGCGGCGGCCGATGCTGAATGAAGGGTACGACTCCGCGCACCACCGGAAGCCCCGCGCGCGTAGCCCCCTCGGCATCGACAGGCTGTTCGACGCGAAGAGCTGGACGCGGAGGCACGGCTGCCCGTATCGGCGCGCCGTCGCCGCCTTGCGGCGTAACCCGCGTCGACTGAGCAAGCCGATTGAGTGCCTCTGAACCGCCGGAGGGCCGTGCGTCGGCGACCACCGTCGGTGGCGGGGTCTCTGACGCGCTCCCTTGTTCGTCGATGGCGGGCGGAGGGCGATAGGCCCCGCCCCTAAGGTCGAACGCCGCCAGCCGGGCGACGATCGGCTCGGCACCCCTGACCTGATAGACGAGACCGCGCCCGTCGGCTGCTGCCTGCGCGGTGTAGTCGATATCGGCCTGCAGACTGTGTTCACCGCCGAACGCCGTGCTGGCCGCGGACGGCATCTCAAGGACGATGCGACCATGGCAACGAGTGATCTCTAGTGCGGGATCTGAGCCGGCGACCACCGGATTCGTCATTCGCACGAACGAATAGTCGGCGAGCGTGTCGAGCTTCGCGCTGGCTGAGGGCTGGGCTGCGATCGCCTGGTCGAACAGCACGCTCTTGAGCCGGTCGTATGCCTCGGCCGAACCACATGCCGCCTGCTGCCGGTGTGCCGCGGCGCGGACCTTGGACGTGTCGGTGACTTCGGTCGGCTTGATCTTGCCGCAGCCCCCGAGCGCAAGCGTCGCCGTGAGCGCAATGCCGCCGCCCGTCCACAACCCTCTCATCGCGCCCATGATCGTACCGTTTTGCTGTCGCGGCCAGCCCCGCTGAACGTTGCCAACGCACGAGCGGCGGGAATGGCAAAGTCTGCGGCCTCTGCCATTTTTATTGGGACCTTGCGCGAAGGCAGGTTGCGTGGGCTCGCATCATGCCTGAGTCACTGCCGTGACAGAGGTGCCACCCGCACCTTACATGCGCCCGCATGACGGGTACCGCCAACGCTGACCGGTTCAACCTTGACCGCTTCGACTCCGCGCAGGAGGCGACTTACGCTCGCGTACTGACTGAGCTGAAGCGGGGCCGTAAAAAGAGCCACTGGATGTGGTTCATCTTTCCGCAAGTTGCGGGTCTCGGGTCGAGCGAGATGTCACGCCGCTACGCGATCGGCTCGATCGAGGAGGCGCAAGCCTACCTTGCTCATCCAACACTCGGCGCAAGATACCGGCAAAGCGTCGCCGCCCTCCAGGATCTTGTCGGCACCACGGCGGAGGCGGTGTTCGGGTCGGTCGACGCAGCCAAGCTCCGCTCCTCACTTACTTTGTTCGCTGAAGCAGCGCCTGACGACCCACTACTCGCGGCCGCGATTCAGCGCTGGTTTAGAGGGGACAAAGACTTGCAGACAGTCAAAATCCTTGACGCGGCCCGGCAGTTGACGGCTGATTAGACCCAATATCCGCCGTTGAGCGCGTTCGACACGGTTCCGACTTCGGACGCTGGTTCATATCGAGCCGAAGGCCCCCCCAACGGGGCGGAACCGCGGATGACCTGGGGCCCCGACCATCGAGGACATTTCGGCATCGGAATTCGCGTGTTTCGCCGGGCAGTCTGACGCACCGCGCAATCTGCGCTCGATCAAGCGGGGCACCGGTTGACCTGAGAAATATCCCGGCGGCAAGACTATCCGGGTCCGGCGCCGTGAGGTAGGCATCCCATCGCATGTCGGGATCGTGAATCGGGTTGGGTAGCGGTTCAGCTTTTCCGGATTTGATGAACAATGTCGCGCCGGACCTGCTCCCCAGAGTTGCGCTGGTCGCTCGACTTCGTATCGGATGCACTGGCCTGCGGCTGGCGGTTCCGCTTGCTCAACGTCATCGACGATTAGGGTAGAAGGCGGTGGTGTCGAGCCTGGCGTGGCCGAGCAGCGCCTGAATGACGCGGACGTCGACGCCGTCCTCGAGCAGGTGCGTAGCGAAGCAGTGCCGCAACGTGTGCGGTCCGATCCGCTTGCCGATGCCCGCGGCGTGTCCCGCCTCGACGACAACACGGTGCAGCTGCCGGGTGCTGAGCGGCTTGAGGTAATGCTGGCCGGGGAACAGCCAGCCGTCGGGGTGCATCACGCCCTGCTGCCGCCCGGCCTTCCACCACTCGCGCAGCAGTGGCAGCAAGCCAGCCGGGAGCATGGCGTTGCGATACTGTCCGCCTTTGCCGCGTTCGACCCGGAGCAACATGCGCTCGCTGTCGACGTCGCGCACCTTGAGAGCAGCGACCTCAGACGCACGCAGGCCGGCACCATAAGCGACCGACAAGGCGGCCTGGTGCTTGAGGGAGGTTGTCGCGCCCAGCAGCCGCGCTACCTCGTCCTGACTCAGCACCACGGGCAGCTTGCGGATGTGACCCGTGCGGACCAGCTTGCGCGCCAGATCCGGCCGGTCGAGCGTCTGCGTGAAGAAGAACCGCAGCGCCGACACGATGGCATTCATGGTCGGCACCGACACGCCTTGGTCGAGCTGATCGACCTGGAAGCGCCGCACCTCCTCCGCCGTCGCCGTGTCGGGCAAGCGCCCGAGGAATGTCGCGAACCGGCCGACGTCGCGGATGTAGTTGCGTTGCGTCTCGCGGCCGAACCGGCGCATCTCCATCTCGTCGATCAGACGCTGACGTAGCGGGCTGACGGCAACAACAGGTGCAAGGATGTTCATCACAGGGCTCCTTCTGGTGGGGCCGTGATGTTCTCCCTGCCTCCCGCCGCGCTCAATCCGCGCGCAACGCTCGTGTGTTCACCTCAATCGTGCACCACGCTGCCCTCCCGCGCAGCGGGTTCGTGCAACCCCCCGAACGGTCTTTATCGTCTGTTGTCGGATCCAAGCCGCGGTGGAGTCGTCACAGTAAGGGTGCAACAGCAAGGGCCGCTCGGGACGAGAAAGCGTCAAGTCAGCTTCCGCTATGCCACGACCCGCAACGATGCGACGCGGCGGGAGAGCGCCAGCGGCCTACTGGGCGAAGCGGATCATTGCGATGACGCCCGACCCGGCGACCGCCTGGGCGACAGCCTGCTACCTGAACGACCGGCTGAGCCTCGATGGCCGGGACCCTGCCACCAACGGCAACATCGCCGCGATGTTCGGTGGCGGGCAAGGCGACCGCGACCGGCCGATTTATGGCCGGGTGACCACACGTGGCGACTGGTCGACGCGAAGCCGTGACGGCGGTAGCGAATGGCTCGCCAAGGCAGCATTGCGGGCGGTACCAAACGTCACGATTCCCGCCGACCTGCCTCACAAGCCCTACCTCACGTGCTGAAGCGGATCGCCATGTAAACGTATGCACCGGACGGACTAAACTCGCGCGTAGAGAAAAACGAATGTCTGGTTTTCGGAAGCGGTCGACCGGATTGCAACGCCGACTTCTGGGGTCGACACCGCCGCAGCGCTGCCGGCAGAATTTCACCACAGCTTCGGATGCCCGCGATGTTTATGGCGTCACGGGGCGGTGAACATGATAGCCCCGGGCTTTCAGCACGGAGTGGGCGATGCGAGCAATGCTTGTCGGTCTGGCGATCTTGGCGTCGAGCGCGTTGCCGTCCAATGCAGGCGCTCAGGCGACCACCCGCCAATGCACCGAGGTTGAGGAGCCAGGCCCCGCTTGCCTCCTCGCTCGTCAAGAGCTTCCATCGCTGCCCAAGGACAACCTCTTCTGGCATCTCGACCGCTTCCCCTCGAAAGACGCTGCGGAACGTGCCGCGGCAGCGACAAGCACCGTTGTGCAGGCGTTCGGGTCGACATGGCTCTTCACCATCTCGAAAGAACGGTGGCGCTCCAAAGGCGGTGAGCATGTTGCTGACATCGGTCCGCTTCCGCTCGCGCCCAGCTCGACCTATGCCGCCGAATACCTGCGTTCGGTATTCAATCCGGGTGCCACAGCGCCACTGCACGTGCATTCCGGGCCCGAGGCGTTCTACGCCATCAGCGGCGATACCTGCCTCGAAGCCCCAGACGGCGTTCACATCGGACGCGGCCCCGGCAACAGCCTGATGATCAAGGCAGGCCCACCGATGCTTCTTATGGCGATCGGTAAAGTTCCCCGGCAAGGCTTCGCGCTCATTCTCCATGACGCGAGCCTGCCGCCTACGACCCTGACCCAGGTCTGGCATCCGTCCGGGCTATGCGCCCAACAGCTTTCTGCAGATCGTGATCGTTAGCCGACGGGCAGCGTTCCATGCATCCGGTTTTCAACGGACGTAGGAAACCTGTCCGGCGTCAGCACCGATGAGACAGATTGAGGGTTTTCGCTAGCGGAGGAATTTGGTCTCGTCGTTATGACGAAGGACCTTCAATGCGACCAAAATCACCGACACCCAAAGCGACGCCCGGCGAGCGGGTCATGCAGGACATCAAGCGGGATACGCGGCGCCAGTTCTCGGCCGAGGAGAAGATCCGGATCATCGTCGACGGCCTGCGCGGTGAGGGCTCGATCGCCAAGCTGTGCCGCCGCGAGGGCATCGCCCAGAGCATGTATTATGTCTGGTTGGAGGAGTTCCTCGAAGCCGGCGAGCGACGCCCGGCGGATGATACGGTTCGCGCTGCATTTTTGGAGGCGATCGAGTTCGTGTTGTCGCGGACGTCTGAGGGGGACGGCGACGAAGGTGCGCTTCAACCAGCAGCCGAAAAGCTTGATGCAGTCGAGCGAGGCGCGCGTCGGGCAGTGACGGCCCGACTTGGCACGGGCGGAGGCGAAACGTCTCGACCGGCTCAACAGCTGAACGGGCTCGGGCGACATAGCGGAAAAGGTCCGCTTGCCATGCGACAATCTCGGCGGGCGGTCGCGAACACCGAGGCCGCCGGAATG
>JANYFA010000154.1 GCA_025362895.1 Sphingomonadaceae bacterium
AGACGATGGCTATCTTGTCAGCTTCATCATCGACGAGGTGCGCGGGACGTCCGAATGCATCCTGATCGACGCTCAGGACATCGCCGCCGGCCCGGTGTGCCGCATCGCCCTGCCGCACAAGATTTCGAGCGGAACCCACGCCCATTGGGCGAACCGCAGCGTGCTGCGCGCCGCCGCCTAAACGAGCGCTGGGGATCGAACCTGGCTCAGGTCAAGGCGCTGTCCTCGAGAGGTCGGTGATCGCGTTAATCAGCCCGTCTTCGGCAACCAGGGGACGAATGCCGGGGTGCGTCGGACATAATCTTCGTACCCCGGCTTCTTGCGCTTCATTCGCCCCTCGATCGTCGGCGCACCCGACCACTTCATTAACGTCCACGTCAGCAGGACCGGCCCCGGCAGCGCCCATAGCCCGGTCCCGGTCTCGGCGGCGATCGCGTAAAGGCCCCACCAAGTCAGCGCGTCGCCAAAGTAATTGGGGTGCCGCGTGTAGCGCCACAGGCCGCGGTCCATGACGTGTCCGGCGTTGGCCGGATTCCGGCGAAAACGAGTGAGCTGCCAATCGCCGACGCTTTCGAAGGCGATCCCGACAAACGCCATGCCTGCGCCGATCCATCCGATGATCCCGACCGGTGGGTTAGCATCGACTTGGCCCAACTGAATCGGCAGGCAGACAATCAACAGCATGGGCGCCTGCGTCGCAAAGACAAGGGTCAGCGTCGCCCGGGCGAACCCCCAGCCTTTCGTCTCCTGTGCGCGGCCAAGCATGACCTGATACCGCCGGTCGGGGCCATGATCGCGCCAGCGCCACAGCATATAGCCGCCGAGCCGTAGCCCCCACAGCGCGCAGAGGCCGAGCAACAGCGCCTTGCGGCTGGGGTCGCCCCCCGCCTGAACAAATGTCGTCCCCGCCATCACGACCATGCCGAGCGCCCAGACGCTATCGACTGGCGTAACGTCGCGCGTCTTGAGACAGATCGCCCACAGGATCAGGAACAATGCGACGAGAATCGCCGCGTTGGTCGCCACTAGAGCCAGTGCGGTCATCCTAATTCCCCCTTCAGACGATGCCGACGCCCGCCCTGGCGGTTCAGCTGCCGCGCTAAACCCCGCGGTCGATCATGCCGCCGTGCGGTCGATAATGAAGCTAACCGTCGTCGTCGTCGATCCGCCGATATTCAGCGTCTGAACCGCCTTCGCACCCTCGACCTGATAGTCGCCGGCGGTTCCGGTTACCTGCTTGAAGGCGTCGAGCGCCATGCGGATGCCGGTTGCGCCCACCGGGTGGCCGGTGCCGATCAGTCCCCCCGATGGATTGATCGGCAGCGCGCCACCACGTGCGATCGTGCCGTCTTCGATCGCCTTCCAGCTTTCACCGGGCGCGGTGATGCCGAGGTGGTCGATTGCCATATATTCCGTCGCGGTGAAACAGTCGTGAGCTTCAACCACGTCAATCGCGTCCAGACCGACGCCGGCACGGGCGCGGGCATCGACGATGGCGCGACGAACCTGTGGAAAGACGTAGGCGTTGTCGCGGCTGTTGTGGATTTTCTGCGCGTAGCTGATCGGCGCGGAGCGGTGGCCCCAGCCGGTGATCTGCGGCAGGCTGTCGAGTGCGATGTCGCGTTTAGCAGCGTATTCGGCGGCGCGTGCCGGGGAGGCGAGGAAGACGACGGCCGAACCGTCGGTGACCTGCCCGCAGTCCATCTTGCGCGTCCGTCCCTCGACGACCGGGTTGGCGTCGTCGTTGGCGGTGAAGCTTTCGGGCGTAAATTGCCACGCACGGGTTTGCGAATTGGGGTTATGTTTGGCGTTGCCGAAGTTGATTTCGGCGATCCGCATCAAATGCTTGTAGTCGAGCCCATAGCGGCGTTCATATTCGTCGGCGAGGTCGAAAAAGGCGCGCGGCCAGACGAAGCGCGCGTCGCCGAATTCGTGCCCGTGCCATGCCGCCGCACCTAAATTCTCCGCCGCTTTCTGTCCGGGGACGTTACGCATTTGTTCGATACCGACCACGCAGGCGAGGTCGTAGCGCCCGGCCTCTATCTCCGCAGTCGCGGCAAGGATCGCGACGCTTCCCGATGCACACGCCGCCTCATGTCGCGAGGTCGGCAGGCCGTCGAACGCCGGATCGACAAGGCCGAAAAAGCCGCCGAGCAGCCCCTGACCCGCAAATAGATCGCCCACGAAATTGCCGACGTGGCCGGTATCGATTTCGGTCGCGTCGAGCTTGGCCGCGCCGAGCCCCTCGTTCACCGCCTCGGCGAACGCTCCCGCCATGTCGATCCCGCGACGGTCCCAATTCTGCGAGAAATCGCTTTGCCAACCACCGAGAATATAGACCATCTGATGCGTCCTTGTGCGACGCTTTGACTATACGAGTGTTCGAAACTGGCGCAATCGCCTGACAACAGCCACTGGCGCCACATCGAAGCAGCCTGACAGCACTGCAATTTGACCGCACGACACTGTGCAGTTTCCTTGGCGTGAAAAAGGCGTCGCTGGCCGCGTCAAAGCCGTCTATGGCATTGGTCCAAGGCCGAGTTCACGCGGCCTTGAAAGCTGCGCCGATGCAGATAAATCAATAGTTTATGTAGGTTGCCTGCCACTTTGACGGGTAGCCTAATCGTAGAGCGAGAATTAGATGGCCACCGCAGCGACAACCGAATTCCTTCCCACCGGCAACGTATCATCCGCCGAACTCAAACAATATGTCGAGCGAATCGAACGGCTTGAGGAGGACAAGAAGGCGGTGGCCGAAGACATCAAGGATGTCTTTGGGGAACTGAAGATGCAGGGCTACGATCCGAAGATCGTTCGACAGGTCATCAGAATTCGCAAACAAGATGCCCAGGAACGGCAGGAAATGGAGACGATCCTCCAGCTCTATCTCGACGCGCTCGGAATGACCTGAGCCGACATACCCTGCTCAAACCTCGTTTAAATAGAAGCGATTGAGCGCTGTCAGATCGTCAGCGAGTTCGTACACGATCGGTTGCCCGGTTGGGATTTCCAAGTTGGCGATGTCGTCATCGCTAATCCACGACAAATGCTTGACCAGCGCCCGCAACGAATTCCCGTGTGCCGCAACGACGACCCGATCGCCTGCCCTCAGGGCGGGCGCAATCGCTGCATCCCAATAGGGCAGAACCCGTGCAATAGTGTCCTTGAGACTCTCGGTTGCCGGTACCGCCACCCCGGCATAGCGACGATCGCCTGCCAGCTCGAACGGGGATCCAGGGGCGAGCGGCGGCGGCGGCACGTCGAACGACCGCCGCCATATCATCACCTGAGCATCGCCGTGCGCCGCCGCCGTCTCGGCCTTGTTAAGCCCGGTCAGACCGCCATAGTGACGTTCATTCAAGCGCCAGTCCTTGATCATCGGCAACCACAGCCGGTTCATGGCCTCCAGCATCAGGTTCGCGGTTTTAATTGCGCGGCTCTGAACACTGGTGAAAACGCGGTCGAAATCGTAACCGCATGTCCGCAAAAGTTCGCCGGCGGCAGTCGCCTCAGCAACGCCCTTTGGGGTCAAGGGCACGTCCCACCAGCCGGTAAAGCGGTTCTCGAGATTCCACGCCGACTGGCCGTGGCGGATCAAGACGAGGGTCGGCATATCAATGATCCATCAGACGAAGGGTAGAGCGATTTTCAGCGGCGGCCTCAAGCCGATCAAATCATCAGCGAAAATAAATCGGCGCTCGGTTAACGAAGCCGATCGATCAGCTCAAGCAGCGCGACAAGACAGCCACGCGCCAGGATGCGCGATCGTTCGGGCGACCAGCCGGCAATCGGGTCCGGGTTTTCGGCGGCATCCTTGAACGGCATTTCGAGCGTCATTGCGAGGCAGCCGAAACGGTTGGCAATCTGGTTTGTGCTCATCGTCAGATTGGCGCGACCGGCAGCGCTCGGCGGATAGCCGACCCGTGTCTGAAAATCGGGACTGAGGCGTTCAAGAATCGCCTTATAGTCGCCGAGCAGCGTCAGTTGATGGTCCGTGATGTTTGGGATGCCCTCGAACCCAGCAATGAAGTTATGCGGCAGGGCTTCATCGCCGTGGACGTCCATCGCGAAATCGACGCCTGTCGCGTTCATCGCCGCGAGAGCGTGAACGACCTCGGGTGAGCGGTCGAGGCTCGGCCCGGCCCATTCGCGGTTGAGGTTCGCCCCCGCCGCGTTGGTCCGCAGATGTCCTCGCCGCGACCCGTCGGGGTTCATGTTCGGGATAATGTGGAAGCGCGCCCTTGCCCGTAGCGCGACGGCAACGGCATCGTCAGGGTCGATCAAACGGTCGAGCACACCCTCCATCCACCACTCGGCCATCGTCTCGCCGGGGTGCTGACGCGCGTACAGCCAGACGTTGAGCGGCCCGTCGCCAACATCGATACAATCGAGATCCTGCCCATCGAGCGTCTGGCCCAACACGCGCGTCGTCACGCCGGGGGCCTGCCCGATGCGAGCGATAAGCGCGTGGTGGCGCTCCATGCTGTACGGGGCAAAATAGGCGATCCAGACGCTGTCCGTCAGCGGCGTCACGTCGATCGTCAGAACGCCTTCGGCATAATCGGTTTCCGTCCGTGTCCAATGTTGCCGATCGTGCGAGACGACCGCGCGGTAACCGGGCCAGCCGCCGGGGTACGCCGAGCCGCCGCAGTTGGTGATTCGCACCCGGCATGCGTCGCCGCGCGCGCCGCTCAAGCGGAAGTAAAACCACTGATAGAAGTCGCTATGAGCGTCGCGGCGAATGGCGAGGTCGATCGCGTCGGGTCCGGCGCAGCGAAGAACTTCAATGTTGCCGCCGTCAAATCCGGCGCCGATCGAAATAGTCACAGCGGCACATGCTGGGTGACGCCCGACACGCCGGGGAAGCCGTCGAGGAGGATTCGCGCCATCGACGGGACCGCGCGGGCGAGCGAGGCTTGCGGTGAGCGCGTATCGATAATGGCCTGGGCATTGCCCTCCCAGATCAGCGTCTGGTCGGCAGTGCGCTTGATGGCGATGCCGATCGCATCGACCTCGACCGCGTCGCGACGCCCGTGGCCGACCGGAATGCCGACGCCTCCGCCGATACCGACCCCGCCGCGCCCGCCGGTGAAACCACCGCCGCCGATGCCGATCGAGAAGGGGGACGGGCGCGGTGGCCCGACTGATACGTTCTGGGTGATGGTCAGCGTCGCGACATAGGCGGGGCTGCTGTCGACGGGCGCGGGCGTGAAGCCCTGGGCGCGCAGTTCGCCCGAAACCGCGTCGGCATAGGTGCGGTATTCGAGGCTGAACGATCCGGCGCTATTGGCGGGCACCAGTGCGATCGTCCCACGGGTAACGGGAACGCCAAGGTGGAACCGTTTGACATCGACCGACCCACGGCCGGTTGTCGCGCATCCTGAAACAGCAAAAACGATCACGGCGGCTGCAGCCGGGATAAGGTGGCGGATGGTCATGAAACGATTACCCTGTGCAAATGTTGTCACCGCCGTAACAACGCGACGCCGTTCGAATCGACGCATCCTCCCCACACCGGAGTAACCAATGTTGCCGTCTGCGACAATGCCATCCGCCGGAACGGCTTCAAAAACGACACTCGTGACAGGCGGGGCGGGGTATATCGGCAGCCATGCGGTGCTTGCTTTGCGCGATGCCGGGCGTGCGGTTGCGGTGGTCGACACGCTGGCCACCGGGTTTCGCTGGGCGGTGCCTGCCGATGTCCCCTTCTACCACGGCGACGTCGCCGATAGCGGCCTGATCGACCGTATTGTATCCGAGCAGGGCGTTAGCGCGATAATGCACTTTGCCGGGTCGCTGCTGGTTCCGGAATCGGTAACAAAGCCGCTCGACTATTACCGCAACAACGTCGTCGCCAGCCGCAACCTGATCGAGTCGGCAGTGCGAAACGGCATACCGCATTTCATCTTTTCGTCGACAGCGGCAGTTTATGGCACGCCCGAAATTGTCCCTGTGTCAGAAGACGCACGCAAGTCCCCGATCAACCCCTACGGCAATTCAAAGCTGATGACGGAGACAATGCTCGCCGATGTCGCCGCCGCGCACCCGCTCGCGCACGGCATCCTGCGGTATTTCAATGTCGCCGGGGCCGATCCGGCCGCACGCAGCGGCCAGTCGGTCCGCAACGCCACCCACCTTATCCACGTCGCCGCCGAGGCCGCACGGGGGCTGCGCGGCGAGGTCATGGTCTATGGCACCGATTACGACACCCCCGACGGGACCGGGGTTCGCGACTATATCCACGTCGCGGACCTCGCGGCCGCCCATGTCGCGGCACTGACATGGCTCGAGGCGCATCCCGGCGAATCGTTTACCGCCAACTGCGGTTATTCGCGCGGCTTCTCGGTGCTCGAGGTACTCGACGCGGTCGACCACGTGACAAACCTGACCTTGAAGCGGACCATCGCCCCCCGCCGCCCCGGCGATCCCGCAACACTGGTCGCGGCAACCGACCGCATTCGCGCGACGCTGGATTGGACCCCGCAATACGACAAGCTCGAAACGATCGTCGCCCATGCCCTTGAATGGGAACGGCAGCTCGACGCGCGCGGTCTGCGTCCATCGTCAGCGACTTGACTAACGTGGCCTTCATCCGTAGTAACCGTGCTCCATTCGTTCAGGTGCTCCGATGAAGGTTCGCAATTCCCTCAAGTCGCTCAAGGCGCGTCACCGCGACTGCCAGATCGTGCGCCGGCGCGGGCGGACCTACGTCATCAACAAGACCAATCGCCGCTTCAAGGCGCGCCAAGGCTGAGGGTCGCCCGCGCGGCAGCCACGGGCTGTTGTCGTGCCGAAAGCTGTCGTTTGGGACGTCGGCCACGTCCTGTATGACTGGGATCTCCGCTACCTTTACGCCAAGTTGATCGCCGACCCTGCCGAACTCGACTGGTTTTTGAACCATGTCGTGACGAAGCCCTGGCATTTCCAAAGCGATGCGGGACGTCCGCTCGCCACGATGATCGCGGAGCTCACTGGCCGCTTCCCCCAATACGCCGACCTGATCGCCGCCTATTGGCCGCGCTGGCTCGAGACGATTCCCGCACCGTTGCCGGATATGCTCAACCTTGTCGCGGATATCGATGGGCGTGGCGTACCACAATTCGCGATCACCAACTTCGGGGCCGAGTTTTGGGCAATGTTCCGCCCTACGGCGCCGGTGTTCGATGTCTTCAAGGATATTGTCGTTTCCGGCGTCGAGAAACTGACCAAGCCTGATCCGGCGATCTTCGCCCTTGCGCTCGCCCGCTTCGGCCTTGGTCCCGGCGACGGTGTCTTCATCGACGACCGCGCCGACAACGTCGCCGCCAGCAACGCCGCCGGGCTCGTCGGCCACGTCTTCGTCGATGCCGCCGACACTCGCTCATGGCTGGAGGGAATCGGACTGGTCTGACCCGCCGCTTGCCGCCGTCGCGGCGCACGTTATGACAGTGCGATGGACCAGATCGTCATTCGCGGCGGACGCCCGCTCAAAGGCCGTATCCACATTTCCGGCGCGAAAAACGCCGCGCTGACGCTGATGCCGTGCGCGTTGCTGACGGACGAGCCGCTGACGCTACGGAACCTGCCGCGCCTCGCCGACATCGACACCTTCGGCCATCTGCTTAACGGCCATGGCGTGTCGACGTCGACCGAGGGGTCGCACCCGAATGAGTTCGGGCGGGTAATGACCTTCCGCGCCAACCGCATCACGTCGACGACGGCGCCCTACGACATCGTCCGCAAGATGCGCGCGTCGATCCTCGTCCTCGGGCCGCTGCTCGCACGGACGGGCGAGGCGACCGTATCGCTGCCGGGCGGGTGTGCCATCGGCAATCGCCCTATCGACCTTCATCTAAAGGCACTCGAAGCGCTGGGGGCCGGGATCGAGATGGCTGCTGGCTATGTAAAGGCTGTCGCCCCCAAGGGTCTGCGCGGCGGCCGATACACCTTCCCCACCGTCTCGGTCGGCGCGACCGAAAATGTCGTCATGGCCGCCGTGCTGGCAAACGGCGTCAGCATCATCGACAACGCCGCGCGCGAGCCGGAGATTGTCGACCTGTGCCGATGCCTTGTCGCGATGGGCGCAAACATCGATGGCATCGGCACCGAGCGGTTGACTGTCACCGGCGTCGCGAAGCTCCACGGCGCGACCTATGCCGTCATGCCCGACCGGATCGAGACCGGCAGCTACGCCTGCGCGGCGGCGATCACCGGTGGGGAGCTTGAACTCATCGGAGCCGACACCTCGAGCCTTGGCGCGACCTTCGCCGCGCTCAACCTTGCCGGCCTTGCGTGCGAGCCGACCGCCGATGGCATAAAGGTCAGCCGCGCGAACGGCCTTCACGGCGTGACCGTCTCGACGGCGCCCTATCCCGGCTTCCCGACCGACATGCAGGCGCAGTTCATGGCGATGCTCAGCGTCGCCGACGGCGCGTCGCTGCTGACCGAGACGATCTTCGAGAACCGCTACATGCACGTCCCCGAACTCGCGCGGATGGGCGCCGACATCACCGTCCGCGGGCGATCGGCGGTGGTCCGCGGGGTCCCCGAACTCGTCGGCGCGCAGGTTATGGCGACCGACCTGCGCGCGTCGATGAGCCTTGTCCTCGCCGGACTCGCGGCGAAGGGCGAGACCGTCGTCAGCCGGGTCTATCACCTCGACCGCGGCTACGAGCGGCTCGAGGAAAAACTGTCGGCGGTCGGCGCCGATATCGAGCGTATTTCCGATGGATGACGCCTTCGCCGACTCGCGGTTGCTGTTGCTCGCGCAGGACGCCGACGAGGTCCCGCTGATCTCGGCGCTCGTCCAGGACGCGATCGTCCAGCGCGCCGACATCGGCTACGACCGGCGCGCGCGACGGCTGGTCCTGCTGGTCGACCGCTACCGCTGGGAGGCGGGCGACCGCAGCCGCGTCCGTTCGGCGCTGCGGATCGAAAGCGTGACGCGCATCCAGCGTCGCGGCTGGACCGATTCCGTGCCGCACGATCCGGGAATCACCGTGCTCGACCTGCTCGCCTTTGTCGTCGACGACGATGTCCTGACGATCACCTTCGCGGCGGGCGCGACGCTGCGGGTCGAGATCGAGTGCGTCGACGTTATCCTCGAGGACATTTCCGCGCCATGGCTCGCGGGCAGCGAGCCGAGCCACTGACTCGAGGCGAATAGCAAGT
>JANYFA010000160.1 GCA_025362895.1 Sphingomonadaceae bacterium
GAACCTGCTGGGGCCGCGCGGGCAGGGGTTTGCCATCGCCCAGATGCGGCTGGGGCCGGGGCGTATCTTTCATTGCATGCGCTGGCTGGGGCAGGCGCAGCGCGCGTTCGACCTGATGTGCCTGCGGTTGAACGAGCGAACCGCGGGCGGCGAGAAGCTGGCGGACAAGCAGTTGATGCAGCAGTTCGTTTTCGATTCGGCGGCGGAAATTCAGTCGGCGCGGCTGTTGACACTCGACGCGGCGGCGAAGCTCGATGCCGGGTCCGATGCACGGGTCGAGATCGGCCTTATCAAGGTGGTCGGCGCGCGGATGCTCCACAATGTCGTCGACCGCGCCGTTCAGGTCCACGGCGCGAAGGGGCTGACTGACGACACGCCGCTGGGCATCATGTACCGCCACGCCCGCGAGGCACGGATCTATGACGGGCCGGACGAGGTCCATGTGACCAGCGTCGGCAAGCGGCTGCTGCGCGCTTATGCGGGGAATGGGCCGGGGGTCGATTTCGGGGCGACGTAATGCGCCAAAAAGTGTCGGAATTCTTTACACTCGCCACTAAGTCATTGCGATACCGCAACTAATTCCAAGAGCGTGGCAAGTTAAAATGGTGTTCTGGCACGATGATTGCATTCAGTGAGGCGGGGGGTTTGTCGAAGGATATACCCAATGAAGTACTTGTCGCGTTTCGCATTACCGCTCGCCGGCGCCTTGTTCACCATCGCCGGTGCGGCCAACGCCATCGTCATCCCCGGCGTCTATAACACCGGCCTCGGCGTCGGTGGCACTGCGCTCGCCGCCGGTGACGGTCAGGTCGATGCCAACTATGTCATCACTGCGACCAACACCACGACCCCGGTGGGCAGCCACGCGCTGACCTACTACAACACCGCCTACCTGCAGGATGGCCCGCTGTCGCGGATCGTCAACCTGACTGGCGACGGCAGCGGCAACAACGGTGACGTCACCACCTTCGAAACGACGTTCAGCCTTGCCGGCTTCGACGCCGCCAATGCGACCCTGTCCGGCCAGGCGCTGTTCGACAACTTCGGCACGATCTCGCTCAATGGCAACACCATCGGCAGCACGATCACCGGTTTCAACACCTTGTCGCCGTTCGGCACCAACGCCAACTTCTTCGTTGCCGGCCTCAACCACCTCGACTTCACGCTGACGAACACCGGTGGGCCGCAGGCCTTCCAGGTCGCTGGCCTGACCGTCACGGCGGCGCGCCTGCCGGTTGGTGGCGTTCCCGAGCCGACCAGCTGGATGCTGATGGTTGCCGGTTTCGGCCTCGTCGGCTTTGCCGCGCGCAGCCGCAAGTCGACCGTCGTCGCCGCTTAACTTCGCGACAATCGACAGTAAGGGGCGTTGCGAGCAATCGCGACGCCCCTTTTTCTTTGTGGTGGCGGGTCGTACGCTGGTCTGATGATTGCTGCGCTTGAACGTCTGCTGACCTGCGCGACCGGAAACCAGATCGTCGTCGCGGAGGTCACGCCGCTGTCGGGCGGCGCGTCATCGGCAACCTATGCGGTCGATGCGTTTCGCGATGGGGTTCCGTGGCCACTGATTTTCCAGCGTGTCGAAGGCGAGGGCGGCCTTGGCGGCGGCATGGCGAAGGCGATCCAGGCTACCCTCCAGCGACTGGCCGGAGCGCACGGCGTTCCGGTCGCTGCGGTCGTCGCGGTCGCCGAACCCGGTGATGCCCTCGGCGACGGATTCGTCATGGCGCGGGTCGACGGCGAAAGCCTCGCCCCTAGATGGCTGAAATTGCCGGAGTTTGCAGCCGCCCGCGCGGTATTGATCGGTCAGTGCGCGGCGGCACTCGCGGCGCTCCACGCGATCCCATTGGCCGCCGCCGCCGATCTGCCGCTGCCGGCGGGGTCGGCGCGCGACCAGAACGAGCGGCTGTTCGACCATTATCGTCGCTTCGGCGTCGACGAGCCGGTGTTCGATCTTGCCTTCGCGTGGGCCGGCGAGAGGCTGCCTGATGCGCCAGCCAGCGTCATTTGTCACGGCGATTTTCGCAGTGGCAATTTCATCATCGACCCCGGTGGCCTGCGCGCTGTCCTCGACTGGGAGCTCGCCCACCTCGGCGATCCGCACGCAGACCTGGGGTGGCTGTGTGTCAACGCATGGCGCTTTGGTATGTGGCAGCGGCCCGCCGGCGGTTTCGGCGAGCGCGCCGAGCTGTACGCCGCTTACGAAGCTGCCGGCGGCGCGCCGGTCGACCCGGAGCGCGCGCACGTGTTCGAGGTGTTCGGCACGCTGCGTTGGGGCATCTCGTGCCTGCAACTCGCCGACGACCATGTGTCGGGCCGGGTGCGCTCGGTCGAGCGAGCGGCGATCGGACGGCGGGTCAGCGAGGTCGCCGCCGACCTTCTCCATCTACTCAAATATGGAACAATCTGATGGCGGGCCATCCCACTGCAAGCGAGCTGGTGGCGGCAGCGCAGGCGTTTCTCAAGGGTCTGCCGCTGAATAACCGCGACATGTTCCACGCCCGGGTCGCCGCGAATGTCTTGGCCATCGTCGAACGTGAGTTGGCCGCGCCGCCTGTGCCCGATGTGTTCGGGCTAAGCGACGCCAGCCTGTGCGCTGCAATCTGGGCCGGCAAGTTGACCGTGGTCACCCCCGGCCTGCTCGACGCGCTGATTGGTGCCACTGTCGCGCGGCTGCGGGTCGACAACCCGCGTTATGCGACGCTCGCGCGGCTGGACACGTTATCGCCGCCCGATGCCGCAGTGCGGCGATGAACGGTTGCGCCGACGCCGCAAGGGGCTAAACCGAGCGCATATCTATTCGAGGAACTCGATGGCTACCGCACGTCCCCAGGTCCGCTCTGCCGCCCGCCCGCTTTCGCCGCACCTGTCGATCTGGAAGTGGCGGGTGCACACGATCACCTCGATCACACACCGCATCACCGGTAACGCGATGGCGTTTGGTGCTGTTGTCCTGTTTCTGTGGTGGCTGATCGCCGCCGCAACGGGGCCGGGCGCCTATGCCACCTTCCATAGCGTCGCGACCGGCTGGTTCGGCGTCTTCGTTGGTATCGGACTGACGTGGACGCTATTCCAGCACATGGCGAGCGGGGTCCGGCACCTGGTGATGGATACCGGGGCGGGCTATGACTTGGCGACGAGCAAGTCGACCGCGACCGCGACCTATATCGCATCGCTGGCGCTGACGCTTCTCGTCTGGGGCGCGATTTTTCTGGGCAGGGGCCACTGATGGGTACGGGAACCGAGATCGGTCGGGTCCGCGGCCTCGGCGCGGCCAAGTCGGGCGTCGGTCACTGGTGGCATCAGCGGGTGACGGCGATTGCCAACCTCGCGCTGCTGCTATGGTTCGTGTTCAGCCTCGTCCGCCTGCCGTCGCTCGATTATGTCACCGTCGTTGGCTGGCTGCGGCAACCCGTCGCTGCGATCCCGATGCTCCTTCTCATCGTGTCGGTTTTCTACCACTTTCGTTTGGGCGTGCAGGTGTTCATCGAAGATTACCTGCACAACGAAGGCACCAAGCTGCTCGCGTTGCTGGCGCTTAATTTCTACGCGCTCGGCGGTGCGGCGGCGGCCGTGTTCGCCGTGTTCAAGATCGCACTCGGAGCCTGACAATGGCCGAAGCCTATAAGATCATCGACCATACCTACGACGCGGTCGTCGTCGGCGCTGGCGGTTCTGGCCTCCGCGCGGCGATGGGGATCGCCGAAACCGGCCTCAAGGTCGCGTGCATCACCAAGGTCTTCCCGACCCGGTCGCACACCGTCGCGGCGCAGGGCGGCATCGCCGCGAGCCTCGGCAACATGGGTCCCGATAGCTGGCAGTGGCACATGTACGACACGGTCAAGGGCAGCGACTGGCTCGGCGACCAGGACGCGATCGAATATCTGTGTCGCGAGGCCCCGAAGGCGGTCTACGAGCTCGAGCACTTCGGCGTGCCGTTCAGCCGCACGGAAGAAGGCAAGATCTACCAGCGCGCGTTCGGCGGCATGACGCAGAACATGGGCGAGGGTCCCCCGGCGCAGCGAACTTGTGCCGCGGCGGACCGAACGGGTCACGCGATGCTCCACGCGCTGTACCAACAGAGCCTCAAGCACGACACCGACTTCTACATCGAATATTTCGCGATCGATCTGATCATGGTCAACGGCGAGTGCAAGGGCGTCATCGCGCTCAACATGGAGGATGGCAGCATTCACCGCTTCCGCTCGCACAGCGTCGTGCTCGCGACGGGCGGCTACGGCCGCTGCTATTTCTCGGCGACCAGCGCGCACACCTCGACCGGCGACGGCGGCGGTATGGCGATCCGTGCCGGCGTGCCGATGCAGGACATGGAGTTCGTCCAGTTCCACCCGACCGGCATCTACGGCGCGGGCGTCCTCATCACCGAAGGCGCGCGCGGCGAGGGCGGCTATCTGACTAACAAGGACGGCGAGCGGTTTATGGAGCGCTATGCGCCATCGGCGAAGGACCTCGCGTCGCGCGACGTCGTCAGCCGCTCGATGGCGATGGAAATCCGCGAGGGGCGTGGCGTCGGGGCCGGGGGCGACCATATCAACCTCCACCTCAACCACATCGACCCCGCCGTCCTCCACGAGCGCCTACCGGGGATCAGCGAGACCGCGAAGATCTTCGCGGGGGTTGATGTTACGAAGGAGCCGATCCCGGTAACTCCAACAGTTCATTACAACATGGGCGGCATCCCGACGAACTATCACGGTGAGGTCGTCACCCTGCGCGACGGCGACCCCGACAGCGTCGTGCCGGGCCTGTTCGCGGTCGGCGAGGCGGCGTGCGTCTCGGTCCACGGCGCTAACCGCCTGGGGTCGAACAGCCTGATCGACCTCGTCGTCTTCGGGCGCGCGACCGCCCACCGCGTCGGCGCGACGATCAAACCATTCACGACGCACGCGTCATTGCCCAAGGACAGCGCCGATTTCGCGCTCGGGCGGTTGGACGGCTACCGCTTCAGCAAGGGCGGGTCACCAACGGCGGCGGTGCGCGGCGCGATGCAGAAGACGATGCAGGCCAACGCCGGAGTGTTTCGCACGAGCGAGGTGCTCGACGAGGGCCGCCGCAAGATCGATGCGGTCTATCAGCAGATGGCCGACATCGGTATCGCCGACCGCAGTATGGTGTTCAACACTGATCTGATCGAGACGCTCGAGCTCGACAACATGATCGCCCAGGCGGTCCTGACAATGCACATGGCCGCCGCCCGCCATGAAAGTCGCGGTGCCCATATGCACGAGGATTTCCCCAAGCGCGACGACGCGGCGTGGATGAAGCACAGCCTCGGCTGGTTCAGGGACGGCGGGGTGCGGCTGGATACGCGCCCTGTGCATTCGTACACGCTGAGCGACGAGGTCGCCTATATCAAGCCGAAGGCGCGGGTGTACTGATGGCCGAATTCTCTCTCCCCACCAACTCGCGCATTCGCAGCGACGGCAAGCGCTACCCCGCGCCTGCTGGAGCGAAGCGGACCAAGGCGTTCAAAATATATCGCTGGAACCCCGATGACGGGGCCAACCCGCGATACGATAGCTATGAGCTCGACCTCGATACCACAGGGCCGATGGTGTTGGACGCGCTGATCAAGATCAAGGCCGAGGTGGATCCGACGTTGACCTTCCGCCGGTCGTGCCGCGAGGGCATCTGCGGGTCGTGCAGCATGAACATCGACGGGACGAACACGCTCGCGTGCACTCAGGCGATCGAGGATATCAAGGGCGAGGTGCGGATCACGCCGCTGCCGCACATGGATGTGGTCAAGGACCTCGTCCCCGACTTCAAGCACTTCTACGCGCAATACGCCTCGATCAAGCCGTGGCTGCAGACCGTGACGCCCGCTCCCGCCGACGGCGAGCGCATCCAGTCGGTTGAGGATCGCAGCAAGATCGACGGGTTGTACGAGTGCATCCTGTGCGCGTGCTGCTCGACGGCGTGCCCGAGTTATTGGTGGAACAGCGACAAGTTCCTGGGCCCCGCAATCCTGCTCCAGGCGTATCGCTGGCTCGTCGACAGCCGAGACGAGATGACGGGCGAGCGGCTCGATGCGCTCGAAGATCCGTTCCGCCTCTACCGCTGCCACACGATCATGAACTGCGCCAACGTCTGTCCGAAGGGGCTGAACCCGGCAAAGGCGATCGCCGAGATCAAGAAGATGATGGTCGAGCGCGCGGTCTAATTGCCGTGTCGCGGTGCGCCGTCCTAGTGGTTCTCGCCTGACGGTTGAGTCCGATTATGGATTCCCAGCGGACTGTGGCCGTGCGAGTCAGCGGGGATGCGCAGCGGTATAGTCATCGACCTCACGTCCGGGGACCGAGAGCGTCTCGAGCGGATCTCCC
>JANYFA010000030.1 GCA_025362895.1 Sphingomonadaceae bacterium
CTATCGTCGACCATGGCGGGCGTGGCACTTTCTGTCCGGGGTCAGAGGGTCGTCTAAACAACCTTTCTCTACACCAAATCAGCAAGTTAAGCTACGCTCGCCAACCCAGAATGACCCGTCCAGTGAATAATCCGGGCTAAACCCAGTTGCCGTGGAAGCTGACCGGCAACGCGACGGCGGCGGTCCAGCTGACGATAGGCCCGCTCGCAACATGGTGGGCATCGAAAACATGGAGCTCGCTGCGTCGGCTGTCGAGGTTGACCGTTGTGCCCATTATCAGCTCGCGCTTGCCTGCCGTCACCGGCACGAACTCCTCGACGAGGAGCCGCGCGCCGAAATCATGGGCGTCGTTTGTGCCGGTGCGCCAGTCCCATACGCCGACCCGCGCAGCGAACGGGCGGCCAGGAATATAGCCGCCGACGTGGACCGTCCGGCTGCGCGGCAACCCGGCTGTGCGCGGGTCGCTGCGGGGGAATTCGGCGTCGATCCCGGCCGCGTGCATGTCGGCGCGACCATCCGGGCGGAGCGCGACCATCGTCAGGCGCGGCGACGGGACCGCCATAAAGCGCCCGTCGATCAGCGCGCGCGCCGCGTCGCGGCCAAAGCTCGGGTCGGCCTCGAAGCAGCCATCGAAGCGGATCGTGCCGTCGGCCGCCTCCCACGCATCGCCGAAGTGGAACGCGGCGAACGGCGGCAGTTCATAGATGCGGCGCCGACTGAGATCGGCTTTGTCGAGAACGAGGATTTTGCTCCCCAGTTCGGGCTTCCAGCTCAGGCTTTCGACGAACGGCAACGCCATATGGTCTTGAGTCCATGGCTGGAGGACAATTGCGAGATGTCGTGCGGTCGCGGTGAAGTCATGAATATAGCTCCCCATCGGCAGCTCGACCGCCTGCGCGGCTTCAAGTTTGCCCGCCGCCGACAACCGCCAGATCAATGCGGCCTTCGCCGACAACCCAAGGTTCCAGATCCGCCCATCGGGCTCGACCCGCGGATGGGCACGGAAGGGCATCCCGGCGAGGTCGGGGCGGAAGACCTCCGCCCCGGTCGTCGCGAGCGATACCGGATCGACAGCGAACGCCGACCCCGCTTCCCACAACGCGAGCAACCGCCCGCCCGCAGCGATCACTGACGTATTAGCCGCGTTGGTATCGTCGGCACTGATAACATGGCTCCCGGCGCGTGAAGGGGTGCCGAAGCCCGGCTGAACCATCGCCCCGGCCTGCTCCTCGAGCCGCCGCTTGGGCGTATCGACAAAGCGCGCGGTCAGCGTCGCCACCCGTTCCCGGATCGACCACGCACGGATCAATCCTTCGCCATCGAACCAGTGGCCCGACGCGCTGCCACCGCGCCGGAAGCGCGCCGGCCCGTTGCGATACAGTGTGCCGTCGAGACCGTCGGGGACACGCCCGTGGAGCCGCGTCAGCGTTTGCTGCGGAACATCGGCGGCGACATCGCCGACACCGACGAACCAGTCGGGTCGCGCGGTCGCCGCGAGCGTCGTGTGCGGCAGCGCCAGTGCGCTGAGGGCGACAGCACCGCCCATCATCTGGCGGCGATCGAGGATCGTGGTATCGAACATCGTCAGATACTCCTTAGCGGATCTTGATGCTGTGGACGGCCGCGCCGGCACCGACGGCGAAGTTGGCGGCGGCCCATTTTGCCGGACCGGCCTCACCGACGGCATCGTTCGAAAAGGCATAAGGTTCGAGAGGCATCCCGAACGGCGTCGTTGCCATTTTACCGTCGCCGTCGACATCGTGGAATGCTTTCACCGCATAGCGACCGGGAACCAACCCGGGAAAAACGGCTTCGGCGGTATCGCCCGTCACAGGAGCCATCATCGACGCGATCGGCTTGCCGCCGGCATCGAAGTCCGCCTCGCTGGAGAAAAGCGACAGCATGATGGCCCCGGTCGGCGTCGCGATGCCCGTGAAGCGGACGGTGAGGGGGGTTTCGGCATGGGGCGGGGTTGCCGGCCGGCGGTGGGTGGAAATGATCGTCGTCGCGGCGATGATCGCCGTGCCGCACACTTTCGTCGTCATCGTCGCGAGTATGTTGATGTTCGGGATCGACGCGCTGACACCGATGACCGTGATTGCCTTTGGCGGTGTTGTCTTGATGTTCAGCCTGATCCTGACGGCAATCAACTATCTCTCGGGGGCCGTGGCGGTTCCTCTTCATAGCGATATTGCACCCGTCGCGGCCGCACCTGTCGATGCAGCGGCGGCCGCCGTAGTGCCACTTGCGACGACGATGCCGCCCGGTCTCATCGAGCGCCTGCCACCGCGCCTTGCCACCGGGCGGCTGCTCGCGCTGGAAGCGGAGGACCACTATATTCGCGTCCACACCGACCTTGGCCATCATCCTGATGCGGATGACCGACGCGGTCGCCCTCCTCGACAAGCTTCCTGGCGCGCGGGTCCACCGGTCGTGGTGGGTTGCGCGCGACGCCGTTGAAGGCAGCAGCAGCATCGGCGGGCGCACGACCCTATGCCTCGCCACGGGTATCACCGCTCCCGTCAGCCGGGCGTTGCGTCCGTCGATCGCGCAGGGTTGGTTCTTGTGAGTTCCGCTCGCCTAGCGTCGCCGCCCGCCATCGGCTAACGCCGCGCGATGCCCGATACCATCGACGATCCCCGCATTCTTGATACCCCCTTCGCCGATGCGCTGTCGGAACGCTATCTCGTGTATGCGCTGTCGACGATCACGGCGCGGTCGCTCCCCGATGTCCGCGACGGATTGAAGCCCGTCCACCGCCGCATCCTGTGGGGAATGCGCCTGCTCAAGCTCGATCCGGCGACGGGCTACAAGAAATGCGCGCGGATCGTCGGCGATGTCATGGGCAAATACCACCCTCACGGCGACGCCTCGATCTATGACGCGCTCGTCCGGCTGAGCCAGTCGTTCGCGCTGCGCTATCCGCTGATCGACGGGCAGGGCAATTTCGGCAACATCGACGGTGATAACGCCGCCGCGATGCGTTACACCGAAGCGCGCCTCACCGCTGCCGCTGCCGACCTGATGGACGGTCTCGACGAAGACAGTGTCGCCTTCCGCAAAACCTATAACGACGAGGAGGAAGAGCCCGAGGTCTTCCCCGCCGCCTTCCCCAATCTGCTGGCCAACGGAGCGAGCGGCATCGCAGTCGGCATGGCGACGTCGATCCCACCTCATAACGTCGCTGAGATCGCCGATGCAGCCATATTGTTGCTCGACGATCCAATGGCTTCGATCGATGCGCTGATGCAGCACATCACGGGTCCCGACTTTCCGACCGGCGGTGTCGTCGTCGAAATAGCGTCCGCCGTGCGCGCGGCCTATGCCACCGGACGCGGCAGCTTTCGCCTTCGCGCGCGCTGGACCGAGGAGAAGCTGGCCAACGGCATGTGGCAGATCGCGGTGACCGAAATCCCCTATCAGGTCCAGAAGGGCAAGCTGATCGAGGACATCGCAACGCTGATCAACGACAAGAAATTGCCGATCCTCGCCGACGTCCGTGACGAATCCGATACAGCGATACGTCTTGTGCTCGAACCCCGCGCGCGCACGGTCGATGCCGCCGTGCTGATGGAAAGCCTGTTCCGCCTGACCGATCTCGAGACGCGCTTTCCGCTCAACCTCAACGTACTCGACCGCGATCACGTCCCCCGCGTTATGCCGCTGACCGAGGTGCTGCAGGCGTATATCGACCATCAGATCGAGGTCGCGGCGCGGCGGACGGGTTTCCGCCTCGGCAAGATCGACGATCGTCTCGAACTGCTCGATGGCTATTTAAAGGCCTATCTATCAATCGACGAGGTCATCCGGATCATCCGCGAAGAGGATGAGCCGAAGGCCGAACTGATCGCCCGCTTCGGCCTCAACGACCGTCAGGCCGAAGCAATTCTCAACCTTCGCCTGCGCGCGCTACGGCGGCTCGAAGAAATCGAAATCACCAAGGAACACAGGGCGCTATCGGCGGAAGCGAAGAAACTGCGCGCGCTGCTAGATTCCCCGGCCGCGCAACGCCGTCGGTTGCGCGACGATCTCGGCAAGCTGCGATTGCGCTATGGTCCTGATACCCCGCTAGGCACGCGACGCACCGAGATCGGGACCGCGCCAACGGTGACGATGATCCCATTAGAAGCAATGATCGACCGCGAACCGCTGACGGTCATCGTCTCGGCGAAGGGGTGGCTTCGCTCGCTCAAAGGCCATGCCGACCTCAGCACCGGCGATACGACCAAGTTCAAGGAGGGGGACGGGCCCAGTTTTGCCTTCCACGCTCAAACTACCGACCGGATCGTCATCGTGGCGGCGACGGGACGATTCTATACCCTGTCCGCCGATCGTTTGCCGGGCGGACGCGGGTTCGGCGAGCCGGTGCGGCTGATGATCGATCTCGACGGCGCGGCGATCGTGTCGGTGTTCGCCCATCGCCCCGCCGCGCGCTATCTTCTCGCCGCGAGCGACGGGCGCGGGTTTGTCGTCGAAGGCGACGAATTGCTGGCTGAAACCCGTAAGGGGCGGCAGGTGATGACACCGCGCGCCGGGGCGATGCTGAAACTTATTAAGCCCCTAGCCGATAACGATGATTTTCTTGCCCTGCTCGGTGACAATCGCAAGCTGCTGCTGATCCCGCTTGCCGAGGTGCCGGTAATGGTGCGCGGTCAGGGGGTTGCGCTGCAGAAGCACAAGGACGGCGGGCTGGCCGATGCCCTTCCCTTCCGCCGCGCCGATGGTCTGTCGTGGGCAATGGGCGGGGCGACCGGACGAACGCGGACCGAGGCCGATGTCGGCCCGTGGGTCGGGCCGCGCGGTGGCACGGGGCGGATGCCGCCGCAGGGATTTCCGCGCGATAACCGGTTTAGCTGAGAATTTGATCGAGGATAGGGGTAGCGTCTGAGGGGAAGCCGGCGGCAATCCATTCACGCTGAACCTGGCTGAGAATGCGACTGACCTCGGGACCGGCAGCGATACCACGGGCAATAATATCGCGCCCTGACAACGCGAAAACAGGTTTACGCCAGATTGTAATGAACTGTGACAAATCGTTGTGTTGACACAACAACCCGCGATCGACCGCGCTTTCCAGCCCGTCGCGATACGCCATCTCGGCGAGCGAACACGCCGTGTCGGCGGTGAGGACGAGGCGTTTGCGATCGGCGTTCGACAGTCGCAGGCGGAAGGCGACGGCGTCGAGAATGGCGGCGTCTCGGGGGAGCAGTGCGGCCAGACGGCGGCATGGATCGCCAGCGATTCCCGTGGCGACTTCCGTGACGCACAGCCGGTACAGGGAAGTCACGGCGCTCGCCGTGATTTCGGGGAGAACGGAGGTTAAAATACCGTTCACCGTCATGGCTTTGACCGTGGGTACGGGATCGGCGACGGCGAGCAACTTGAATAATTCGTCGCGAACACGCTCACGCGACAGCGTCACGAGATCGCCAGCACGCGCGACGCACGCTGCGAGGCCCGCCGGATCAGGTGGGCCCACCCCAAACCGCGCGTGGAACCGGAAAAAGCGTAGGATGCGGAGGTGGTCCTCGGCGATGCGTTCGAGCGGTACGCCGATGAAGCGCACCCGGTGCGCTGCTAGGTCGGCAAGCCCGCCGAAGAAATCGTCGACGACGCCGGTCAGCGGGTCCGCGTAAAGGGCGTTGATCGTAAAATCGCGGCGGGCGGCGTCGGCGCGCCAATCGTCGGTAAAGGCGACCGTCGCGTGGCGGCCGTCGGTGGCGACGTCGCGGCGGAGCGTCGTCACCTCGGCGACGATGCCGTCGGCAACCGCGGTGACGGTGCCGTGAGCGATTCCGGTCGGGACGGCCTTGATTCCGGCGGCGGTCAGTCGCGCAACGGTGTCAGCGGGGGCGAAGCGGGTCGCAAGGTCGATGTCGCTGGCGACGCGCCCAAGCAGTCCGTCACGCACCGCGCCACCGACGAGCTTCGTCGCGCCGCCCGCGACGTCGAGCGCCGCAACCAGCCGCGCCCCGCCCGGCGTGTCGAGCCACGCGGGACGTGGCAGCCGTTCGCTCACGCCAACCGCCGCGCGAGGTTGACGACGATCGCCGCCGTCGCCCCCCAAATCTCGTGCGTTTCCCACGCGATGACATAATAGGATCGCACCCGTCCCTGCCACTCGCTGGCGCGCAACTGATGGTTCGCGGGGTCGAGGAGGAAATCGAGCGGCACCTCGAAGATTGACGCGACCTCGGCGGCGTGCGGCACGAGCGCGAGGCCGGGCGCGACGATGCCGATGACGGGAGTAATGTCGAAACCGGTGCCGGTCGCATAGCGATCGGTCGCACCAACGACGGTGACGGCGGCAGGCGGCAGCGCGACTTCCTCATGCGCCTCACGCAGCGCAGCGGCGACGGGGTCGGCGTCGGTCGCGTCGATCCGCCCGCCGGGAAAGGCGACCTGCCCGGCGTGAGCGCGGAGCGTCGTCGTTCGCCGGGTGAACAGCACGGTCGGACGGTCGTGGGTGATGACGGCGATGAGCACCGCCGCCGGTTTGAGTGGCGTGGGATCGGGCGCGTCGCCGTTCCCGGCAAAGTCCCAGTCGCCGCGCTTGCCGGGGCCGGGGCCGACGGCGCGTGCGAGAAGAGTGTGGAAGGGGACGTCGGGCATCGCAGTCGTCGTCGCGCGGGGCGTGGGGTGAGTCAATTGCGCAAGACGCACCGGCGTCGTGTGCGTCGACAGCGACGACCGCTTTCGACCCAGTTCCGGTCGTTCGTCATTGGACGCGGGAATGTCTGCTTATGGTGGATTGCGGACAGTCGAGTTAGAAAAACCCCTAATAAAAAACGCCCGGTGGTATGACAATTGACCTCAATCAGCCCTGCGCCATCTTGTCCGAATAGCGTGCAGCGATCGTCGCCATGCTTTTGACAAAGACGTCCCTCTCACTTTCATTAATGTAGGCGAGCATTTGCTGGCAATTCTCAATATTCTGACCTTGGATCCGCGTGCGAAACGCTATGCCTTCTTCAGTAAGGGCTAGAGCAACTGCCCGGCCCTTCAATGCGGATGCATCACGCGTCACCAAGCTTCGCTTGTGCAGTCGGTCCATAACGGATTGCATCGTTGTCGAGCGCACACCCAGATGATCAGCAACGTCCTTGGCAACCGATTTTGGAAATCGGTGCAAGTAAGAGAGCGTCTCAAGGTCGATCGGGTTGAACGGAAGGGCGCCGAGCTCGGACGCTAGCCGTCGTTCGTCGATGGTGAGCAAGCGAAGCAAAGTGCCGATTGCTGCGTCAAGAGTCTCGGCCTGATCCATTTGCCACCTTAATACGAAAACCGTATTTACTGAATACGAGCTTCGTATAAGATTGTCGCATTACGCCAACGGTGGCAAGCCTGTCCTCAGGAGAGAGACATGAGTTCGACGAGATATTATCTGTTCACCGGTGCAACATCAGGCCTCGGCCTCCAGGCGGCAGCGCAACTCGCCCGGGCAGATGAAAGCGCCGTTATTATCGCAGGCGCGCGCGAAACCGCGAACCTTGATCGCTTGCGGCATGCCATTCCGGCGGCGAAGCTGCATGTTCTGACGCTCGACACATCCTCGCTCGCCTCCGTTCAGTCGTTTGCAAATGAGGTCACAAAACTTCTTGGGGGCCATAGCCTGTCAGGTATGGCTTTGAATGCCGGCGTTCAGATCATCAGCGGCGATCAATATTCTGTCGATAGATTTGAATTGACGTTCGCAACCAATGTACTTGGTCATATCGCCCTCTTCCGGCATCTACAGTCGGCCTTCTTACCTGATTCGATTATTGTCTCAACAGCCAGCGGCACCCACGACAAAGACCACAAACTTGCCAAACCCTACAAATTTTATGGCGGGTATTTTCCATCAGTCGCCGATGTTGCGGCAGGAAAGGTATCCGCCAGTACTGACAAGGCCCAACTGGGTCGTGATCGTTATGGCACATCCAAGCTCTGTAATATTTTATTTACTTACGCCATGGCACGGAAGTTTGCGAAGGTTGGCCCTCGCTTCATCGCCTACGACCCCGGCTTAATGCCCGGAACCGAACTCGCCCGGGACCAGCCTGCTGCAATCCGCTTCGCTTGGAAGAATGTTCTGCCCACCGCTGCCAAATTGATCGATGGAGCCAGCACGGCGAAACAATCTGGCATAATGCTGGCTGAGTTGCTTGCCGGACGGCACTTGCCAAATGGCACCGGGCTCCATGTCGAATTCACTGGTCACGAAATTCCTTCATCCCAAATGTCCTACGATGAATCTCTTCAGGACGCGCTTTTTGAATGGGTCGGTACGACTGCTTTTGGGGTGGCACATTCGGCTGCTGAATGACCGGAAAGTTGTCGGAAGCCGCCGTTCACCACAGCCGTAGGGAATGGCAGCAATGTCCCAAAATAGGTCGTTGACGCCTAATGGCGCCCGGACAATCGGTCGCTTGCGGGCAAGGCTACCCAGTTCCGACCCCTCAACTTCACCCGAACAGAAAAAACGCTCCCCCGCTCCACAACCCCGGCGGGTCCGCCCCTTCCGCCAGCGCCCAGTCGGCGAGTTGGTAGAATGTGGCGCGGTTGACGAGCGCTTCCAGCCCGCCGCGAACGTGGAGGTACGGGCGGGGTGTGCCGTCGGCGGCGGTCGTCACGCGCAGGACGTGGTCGGGCCCGGACAATACATGGTCGCCGGTATTCAGACGGAAGGCGAGGCGGCGGTTGGCCCCCTCCCCTTCGCTCGTCACGGCGACGGCGACGAACGGGGCATCGTCCACGATGATGTCGAGCTTTTCACCGGGCGTGACGAGGACATAGCTGCCGTCGGCCTCACGGCGCAGGATCGTCGAGAATAGCCGGACGAGTTCGGCACGTCCGATCGGCGACCCTTCGTGGAACCACGTCCCGTCGGCGGCAATCCGCATCAAGCTGTCGCCGCAATGCGCCGGATGCCACGTCTCGACCGGCGGGATTTTCTGTGCCGCGACCAACGCGGCGATTTCAGCGAGATCAACCATCGACGCTGACCATAGACAGCTCACGAGCAAGCGCCGACTCCGCGACGATGTCGGCAATACGCGGCAGCGAACCATCGGCCCGGAGAAGCAGCCGTTCGCGCTCGGACGGGCCGGGGAGCGACCACTCGCCGGTCGCGGTAGCGGTGAAGCCGAAGCGCCCGTAATAGCTTGCGTCGCCGATCAGTAGAATCGGCCCGAGGCACATCGCGTCGGCGACCGCGAGCGCCCGCGCGATGAGGAGGCGCCCAAGGCCGAGCGACCGAGCGGGATGGGCGACGACTACCGGGCCGAGAAGGGTGAGCGCGAAATGGTCGCGACCGGTGCGGAGCGCGATCGGCCAGAACTGGATCGAGCCGAGTAGCTCGTCGGGTCCGGCAGATGGACATTCGGCGGCATCGTCGCACCGCGCAACAAGGGTCGGTCCCGCGATCGCCGTCGCCCCTGCGCGCAACAGCGATGCCGCGCGCGCGTGACGACCGGGCCCGAACGCGGTGTCGAGCAGCGCATCGATCTCGGCGGTGTCGGCGGGTGTGGCGGGTCGGATCAGCATGGCTCGGCCCCCTTCATGATCGCATCGCTATCGTCTCGCCGCTGCCAGCGCCGGGGCGACGAACGGCAGCCAGATCGACGGAATACCAAGCGTCGCATGGCCTCGTGTCGCCGCCGATGCGGGTACGCTGATCCGGGTGAAGCGCGGTGGCAGCGGCGGCGCTTCGGCGGGTGGATAGAGAATGTCATCGGCAAAGTCGAGTTCAACGACGGTCGCCGTCAATGCGTCGAGCCGCGTCTGCGGGGCATAGGTTCGCACCGCATCGAGGGCGAAGGCCAGATCGACCGGATTACCCCCTGCCGCCGCGCGGGCATCGAGCATCGCCGCCGCCGCCGTCGCATCGGGCGCGAGTTTGGCCAGCAGCGCGGGCGGCACGTTGCCGACCATGGTAATCGCCGCCGCCGCCCGCGCGCCCCCGCCACCAGGGAGCGGACTGGCGAGGAGCGCGTCGCGCGCCGCGAGCCGCCACAACAGGTTGCGCCCTGTCACCGCCGTCGGCCACGCGCCCATCGCGATGAGGGTACCAATCTCGCCGGGGGAGGACCCGGCCCATGTCCAGCCCACCATTGCCCCCATCGACACACCGAGGACGGCGCGGACGCGGGTGACCTTGAGTTCGGCCAGGGTGGCGCGGACCCCGGCGACGATATCGGCATAATCATAGTGCGGAAAGTTTACGCCGAGGCCATCGCTCGGTTTCGACGACGCCCCCATGCCGATCGCGTCGGGCAGGATGACGAACGTCGTCTTACGGTCGAGCGGCGCGCCGGGGCCAAATAACAGCCCCGCCTGGGGGCCGAAGAACGCCGCCCCCGATCCGCCGGTGCCGTGGAGGAGGACGACGGCGTTATCGATGGCGCCGTCGGCCCCGGTGTGAGGACTGCCGAGGGTGCGAAAGGCGAGCTTGACCGGAGCCGTTCGTCCCCCGACGAAGTCGAACTGGCGGACGCGGACGAACTGGACGGGAATGCTGTCGGGCACGGTGATGTCGGCAGCGGTCGTGGCCGCGAGCAGAGCAACCGCGAGGAGGGCGCTCAATGGTCGGGCTCCGCCATCAACTCGATCAGCACGCCACCTGTATCACGCGGGTGGAGGAAAATCACAGGTACGCCGTGGGCACCGAGGCGCGGCTCGCCGGTGCCAAGGATCGTTGCTCCCTTTGCGCGCAGGTCGTCGCGCGCGGCGATGATGTCGGGTACCTCGAAGCAGACATGGTGCTGCCCACCGTTAGGGTTTTTGGCGAGGAAGGCGTGGATCGGCGAGGCGTCGCCATACGGTTCGATAAGCTCGATCTGGCTATTGGGGGTATCGACGAAACAGACCCACACACCCTGTTCGGGCAGCGCGAAGCGTTCACCGATCGCGGTCGCTCCGAGGAGGTCGCGGTAGATAACCGACGTCCGTTCGATCGACGGCGTCGCAATGCCGACATGGTTGAGGCGACCGATCATGCGGAGACTCCGGTTTGACGACGGCACGATAGCTTGCGTTTTGATCGCGGCAATGCCGTATGTCGCGCGGGCATACAGGGAAGCGACGATGCGGACAGTAGCGACGGTGCTGGCGATGGCGTTTGGCGTGCCGGCAGCGGCACTAACCATGGCCGTGCCGCCATCTTTGACGCCCGACGAGGGCGCCGCCTTGGTCCGCGACCGGGCGCTGGCGGGTAATGCCGCTTACGCCGTCGTCGCCGGGCTGACGACCGACATCGGGCCGCGCCTCGCCGCGACCGCCCCCGAGGCGCGTGCGCGCGACTGGATGGCCGCGAAGATGACCGCGCTCGGGCTAGCCAAGGTCCATGTTCAAACCTTTGCCGTGCCGCATTGGGAGCGCGGGGTCGAAACCGCGACGACGATTGGCACGAATCCCCAACGGCTCGCGCTGACCGCGCTGGGCTATAGCGCGGCGACGCCCGACGCCGGGATCGACGCCGAGGTGGTGCAGTTCGCCGACCTCGAGGCGCTGAAAGCGACGTCGCAAAACCTGGCCGGCAAGATCGTGTTTATCGACCATGACATGCGCGCCGCGCGGGACGGGTCGGGGTATGGCGCGTTCAACAGCGTCCGTACCGTCGGCCCCGCCATCGCCGCAAACAAAGGCGCGGCGGCGTACCTTCACCGCTCGCTCGGCACCGGCCCCGCACGGCTGCCGCATACTGGCGTCACTCGGTTCCCCGCGGGTATTCCCGCGATTCCAGCGGCGGCGCTCAGCGTGCCCGACGCGATGCAGTTGGCGCGCATGGTCCGTAACGGGCCCGTCCGCCTCCACCTTGTCCTGACCCCGCGCGATCTCGGCAGCGGCACGTCGGGCAATGTCGTCGGCGAAATTACGGGCACGACCGGCGACGTCGTGCTGACCGGCGGTCACCTCGATAGCTGGGATCTTGGCACCGGCGCGATCGACGATGCCGCCGGGGTCGCGATCACCCTTGCGGCGACGGCGACGATCAACGACGCGATCCGCGCCGGGACCCTACCCCGGCCGAAACGCACGATCCGCGTCGTCGCGTTCGGTGACGAGGAGGCGCAGGGACCGCTTGGCGGCGCGACTTATCTCAAGGGCCATCCCGAACCCGTCGTCTTTGCAGTCGAGGCCGACTTCGGCGCCGACCGCGTATGGTCGCTGCGAAGCAACTTCGCCGCCGCCGCGGCGCCGGGACCATCGACGCCCGTGCTTGCCCCTGCGATCGCCGCCCTCGCCCGCGTCCTCGCGCCGCTGGGCATTGCCCCCTCGCCGCTCCCCGCGCACGGCGGAACGGACATCGAGGCGGCGGTCGAGGCCGGCGCTGCCGTCGTCGATTTGGCACAGGACGGGGCGCATTATTTCGACCTGCACCACAGTGCCGACGACACGCTCGACAAGATCGATCCCGCCGCGCTGACTCAGGCGGTCGCCGCCTATGCCGCGACGCTGTGGTGGGCGGCGAACACCGACGCCAACCTGCGCCCGGCAAAGGCGGTGCCGTGACGCCTAGGCGCGGGCGTTTAGACCGGCTAAACCCTTGCTGGGGTTAGGGGGCGGCGCGTGCATTTCACCGATGTCGGATTTCTTAGCCATCTGATCGCTGCCTTCGCTTTCGCCGCGCTCGCGGTGAGCGTCCTCGCGCGACAGTCACCGAACGGCACCAACGCCTGGCTCGTTATCGCGGCGATGGGAACGGTGGCATGGGCGGGGGACTTCGTCATGGCGGCGCGCTTCGGCGGCGTCTATGTCGCATTGTTGTCCCCCGCCGAGACGCTTCGGACGGGCGCGTGGATCGGTTTTCTTGTCGCCCTGCTGCGGACATCATGGGCTCTCGATACGCGGCTGAGTTCGTCGTTCGTCATCGCCAGCGCGATCGGCTTCGTCCTCTCGGTTCAGGTCGGCATCGATCTGGTCGACCTGATCGGTCACAACGGCCCGTCGCTCCACGCCCGCCCGTTGATCGCGGCGCTGTTCATCGTCGGACGGTTGACCGTGGCGATTTCGGGTCTGGTCCTGATCCACAACCTGTACGTCAACGTCGAGGCCGGGAGCCGCACGAGCATTCGGTTGCTGTGCATCAGCCTCGCCGGGTTTTTCGGCTACGACCTCAACCTGTACACGTTCGAATTCTTGCTCGGAGCGCCGTCGCAGGACCTGTTCAATATTCGCGGTGCAGTCGATGTGCTGACCGTTCCCCTGCTTTTGCTGTCGGCGCGGGAGGCGTGGGTAGCGCGCGTTCAGCTGTCGCGGCAGGTCGTTTTCCACACCCTGTCGATGTCGATCATCGGCGGATACCTGATTGCGATGGCGCTGCTTGCTTATGGCTTGCGGTTGGTGGGCGGCGATTGGGGGCGGCTGCTTCAAATCACTTTTCTGTTCGCGACGATCACGCTCGGCGCGCTCGTCGTGCTGCTGCCGCGCTTTCAGGCAGCGCTGCGGCTGCTTATTGCGCGTAATTTTTTCGCCTATCGCTACGACTATCGCGTCGAGTGGCTGCGTTTCATCCGGACGGTGTCGGGGATCGATGCCGCCGCCGGACACCTGCCCGAGCGCGTCGTCGAAGCGGTCTGTGCCGTCGTCGATTCACCCGGCGGCGCCTTGTTCGTGCCGAGCGACGACGGGCATTTCGACATGGCAGCCAAGTGGAACTGGCGCGGCTTCAGTGGCGCGGTCGTGGCCCTCGAGAGCGATCTCGCCATCTTCCTCGCCAGCCGCCAGTGGGTCATCGACCTCGATCGGCTCCGCGACGGTACCGGCAATTACGATGACCTCCCGGTCCCGGCGTGGGCCGATGGTGACCGGTCCGCGTGGCTGATCGTCCCGCTGCTCCATCTCGACACACTGCGGGGCTTTATCGTTGTCGAGCGGACGCTGGCGCGGCGGACATTGGGGTGGGAAGACTTCGAACTCCTCCGCACCCTCGGGAGGCAGGCGGCGAGCTATATCGCCGAAGCGTCGACGCAGGCCGAGCTCGACGAAGCGGGCAAGTTTGACGAGTTCAACCGCCGCTTCGCTTTCATCATGCACGACATCAAGAACCTGGTCAGCCAGCTCAGCCTCGTTGCGCGCAACGCCGAGCGCCACGCCGACAACCCCGCCTTTCGCGCCGATATGGTCGCGACACTGCAGGGGTCGGTCGGCAAGATGAACGACCTGCTTGCGCGCCTCGCACAGCGTACCGCCGGGCGGACCGAACACGACGAGGCGGTCGACCTTGGCCACCTGATCGCCGAAGTCGTATCGGTCAAATCACGCCAGCACGCGGCGTTGACCTTCGTTCATGATGACGATCTTTGCTTCGTCTCGGGTGACCCCGTCCGGTTCGAGGCGCTGTTCGGCCACCTGATCCAGAATGCCATTGACGCGAGCGCACCCGATGCGGCGGTCGCGGTCACGCTGGCGCGCGATGCCGCTGGTACGGTCGTCACAATCGCCGACTGCGGCAGCGGTATGTCGCCCGCCTTCGTCCGCAATCAATTGTTCAAGCCGTTCCGCTCCACCAAGCCCGGCGGGTTCGGGATCGGCGCGTATGAGGCCCGCGAGATCGCGCACGCCGCCGGTGGTCGTCTCGATGTCGTCAGCCACGAGGGTGAGGGCACGACATTCACTATCTGTCTGCCACTAGCGATGCTGATCGCCGCGTCGAACCGAGTCGCACCCGCCAGCGACCTGCCCAAGAGGATATCTGCGTGAGTGACGTGTCGCGTAAGTTGCTGGTGGTCGAAGACGATGAGGGACTGCAGCGGCAGCTTCGCTGGAGCTATGAGGACTATGACGTCGTCATCGCCGGCGACCGCACTGCTGCGCTTGCGGCGATCGAGGCTCATGCTCCGGCGGTTGTGACGCTCGATCTCGGCCTCCCGCCCGATCCCGATGGGACGAGCGAGGGTTTTGTGACGCTCGACGCCATCCTCGCAGCGCGACCGCAGACCAAGGTCATCGTCGCATCGGGACACGGTGCGCGTTCGAGCGCGATGCGGGCAATCGCAGCGGGGGCGTTCGACTTTTACGCCAAGCCAGTCGACATCGACGAACTCGGCATGATCGTCCGCCGGGCCTATCACGTCTACGATCTGGAGGACGAGAACCGCCGCCTGCGCGCCGCCGAAACGAATGTCGGCGTTCTTGGCGGCATCGTCACTGGGGCACCCGAGATGCTCAAGGTCGCGCGAATGATCGAGCGCGTCGCCACCGCCGACGTCTCGGTTGTCCTGCTCGGCGCGAGCGGGACGGGCAAAGAGCTCCTCGCGCGCGGGCTGCACCAGGCGTCGCTCCGCGCGGGCAAGCCCTTCGTTGCGATCAACTGCGCGGCGATCCCGGAGAACCTGTTGGAAGCCGAACTTTTTGGCTACGAAAAAGGGGCGTACACCGGGGCGATCAAGACAACCGAGGGCAAGATCGAGCTCGCCGAAGGGGGCACCTTGTTCCTCGATGAGATCGGCGACGTGCCCCTGCCCCTCCAGGTCAAGCTGCTGCGCTTTCTTCAGGAGCGCGTCATCGAACGGATCGGCGGGCGCAAGGCCATCCCGGTCGATGTCCGCATCGTCTGCGCGACGCACCAGGACCTCGAAAAAATGATCGCCGAGGGTCGCTTCCGCGAGGATCTATACTACCGCCTTGCCGAGATCATCGTTCGCATCCCCAGTCTCGCCGCGCGTTACGGCGACGCGACGCTGCTCGCCCACCATTTTCTCGCCAAGTTCAGCCGCGAGAACCGGCGCAGCTTCAAGGGCTTCACCCCCGCCGCCCTCGCCGCGCTCAACGACTGGCATTGGCCGGGCAACGTCCGCGAGCTGGAAAACAAGATGAAACGCGCGGTCATCATGGCGGAAAACCCGCTGCTCGACGCCGCCGACCTCGATCTCGGCGAGCACGTCCCGTCGTCGCTGGCGCTCAAGACAATGCGCGAAGACGCCGACCGCCGGGCTATCCGCCTCGCGCTTGCGCGCACCGAAGGCAATGTCTCGACCGCCGCCAAGCTGCTCGGCATCAGCCGCCCGACGCTGTATGATATGCTCAAGCTATACGAGATGGAGGGGTAGGCATGAATGCTGCGTGCCGTTGACCTTGCGCTCGCGCACGCCGTCCCCTAGACGACCTTCTCGGTCGGAGCGTGGCGCAGCCTGGTAGCGCACTTCGCTGGGGGTGAAGGGGTCGCAGGTTCGAATCCTGTCGCTCCGACCAGTCCATAACCCCCGCCGCCCGGCGATTGGCATTGTCGTCGGCGCTAGTCCCGAGGATGCAATTTCGCCAGTTCGACATACCCCGCCGCTCCGGCGCGGTTGCGGGCGATGTCGCGGTCGGTCAGGTCACGGACATAGACCGCCGGTCGCCCCGCCCACAACTGGCCGCGCGGAATCCGTTTGCCCGGGGTCAGCAGCCCGCCGGCGGCGAGCATCGCATCGCGTTCGATGATGCACCCGTCCATGACTATGGCGCCGAGGCCGACAAAGCTGTGATTATGCAGCTGGCAGCCATGGATCATCGCGAGATGGCCAATCAAGCAGTCTTCGCCGATAAAGGTGCCATCGGTCGAGCGCGTAACGTGGACGATGCTGCCATCCTGAATGTTCGACCGGGCGCCGACGACGATTGGGGCAACGTCGGCGCGCAGGACGCAGTTGTACCAGACGCTGGCATCCGGCCCGAGCGTGACGTTGCCGATCACCTGCGCGCCGGGGGCGACATAGGCGCTCGGCATGATCGTCGGCATGACGCCGTTGAAGCTATGCAGCGGCATCACGGTCGATCGTATAGACGATATGCGGGCGCAGCGGATCGGCGGCGGCGAGGCCTGGGTGATCGAAATCGAGCTCGCGCCGCCGCGTCATCCCAAGCCGCTCCATCAGCCCCCACGAGCGGACGTTTCCAATCGTCGTCATCGCCACGATCCGGGCCAGCCCGCCTTTATCAAAACCCCACTCCAGCGAAGCCACTGCCGCCTCGCGCGCGAAGCCCGCGCCCCACGCATCGCGGCGGAGACGCCAGCCGATCTCGACCTCGCCAGCGATCGGCGACGCGGTGAGATCGACCCGCTTCAGGCCGCAGAAGCCAAGGAAGGCGCTGTCATCACGCCGCTCGACCGCCCAGAAGGTGAAACCGTGCGCCACGTGATGCGCGATCATCCGATCGATCCCGATGTCGACGGTCTCCCTGTCTTGCAACGGGCCGAGGTGGCGCATGACCTCGGGGTCGGCAAGCGTGGCGCTAAAAGGCACGCGGTCGGCATCGCGCCAGTCGCGCAGGACGAGACGCGGTGTTTCGATCACGGGAACAACGGTGCCTGCGCCAGCCCCATCGTTTCGGGCAGGCCGAGCATGACGTTCATATTCTGCAGCGCCTGCCCGCTCGACCCCTTCACGAGGTTGTCGATCGCCACGACGACGACCGCGCGTCCCGGTACTCGGTCGGCGAAGACGTTGACGACGACATGATTTGATCCGCGCACCATCCGCGTCGCCGGAGCGACGCCATCGGGCAGCAGGTGGACAAACGGCTCGGCCGCATAGCGTTCGGCGAGGGCGGCGCGCAGGCGGCCGAGCGGCGCGCGCGTCTCGACGATCATCGTCACCAGTTCGCCGCGGTTCATCGGGACGAGGTGGGGGGTGAAGCTGACCGTGACGGACGTTCCGGCGGCGCGGGAAAGCTCCTGATCGATCTCTGGCATATGGCGGTGCCGTCCAATGGCATAAGGGGCAACGCCCTCGGCGATTTCGGGAAACAGGTTCGCCTCTTTGAGCCCGCGCCCCGCCCCGCTGACTCCGGACAGCGCGTTGATCGTGATCCGCTCGGACACGATCAGTCCCCCTTCGACTAGCGGCAGCAAGCCGAGCAGCACCGCCGTCGGATAGCAGCCGGGGCACGCGACGACCTGCGCGGCGGGGAGCCTGTCGCGGGCGAATTCGGTCAGGCCGTAGACGGCATCAGGCAGCAGGCGCGGAGCCGGGTGCGCGCCGCCGTACCAGTCGGCATAGGTCGCGGCGTCTTTCAGCCGGAAATCAGCCGACAGGTCGACGATGCGTGGTCCGGCCAGCTGACCGAGCAGCTCGGCCGACGCGGCGTGTGGCAGGCAGCCGAACACAACGTCGACGCCGCCGAAATCGATCTCGTCGGCCCGCACCAGTCGCGGCAACTGCGGAAACATCGCGAAATGCGGCCAGACCTCGGCCATCCCCTGCCCCGCCTTGGCGTTGGCGCTGAGCGCGACGATCTCGACCGCCGGATGGCCAAGCGCGAGGCGCACAAGATCGGCCCCGGTGTAGCCCGAGGCGCCGAGCACGGCGATGCGGATTGGCTTCGACATACAGTGGCGGTATTGCAAGCCTCACGTCGCGGCAAGGCCGACGAAGAGGAAGTGTCGATGATCGCGCTGCTGGTTGCCGTCGTCGGCACGTTGGGAACGCAGCCGCCGGTCACGGCGATGTTCTGCCGGAATGCGGCGACGACGATCGACATGAATGACTGTCTGGCGGCGGAGGTCGCGAAGGCGACGACGGTTCTCGATCACTACCGGAAAGCCGCGCGGGCACGGATTGCCGCCGATACCGCAACGTCGACCAGCGTCCTCCCCGCCTTCGACGCCGCCGACGCGCAGTGGCGGCGCTTCGCCGAAGCAAACTGCAGCGCCGTCTACACCTTATGGGAAGGCGGGACGATCCGCGGAGCCGTCGCCGCCACGTGCCAGATCCGCCTCGTCCGCCTCCGCACGCATGAACTATGGGGCGAGTGGCTGACCAATATGGACAGCACGCCCCCGGTCCTGCCCGAGCCGGTCGTCGAAACCGGCCTTTGACCTAACCCAGCAACCGCGCCGCATCCCGCGCGAAATAGGTCAGCACGCCCGCGCACCCGGCGCGCTTGAACGCGGTCAATGTTTCGATCATGGCCTTGTCGCGGTCGAGGACACCGGCGGCGGCGGCCGCCTGCATCATCGCGTATTCGCCGCTGACCTGATACGCGAAAACAGGGACTTCGAAGCGGTCCTTTACCCGGCGGACGATGTCGAGATAGGGCAGTCCGGGCTTGACCATAACGCTGTCGGCGCCCTCGGCAAGGTCGAGCGCGACTTCGCGCAGCGCCTCGTCGCTGTTGGCGAAGTCCATCTGGTACGTTTTCTTGTCGCCTTTCAGATAGCCGCCCGACCCGACCGCGTCGCGGAACGGGCCATAAAAGGCGCTCGCATATTTGGCGGCATAGGCCATAATCTGGACGTCGTGGAAGCCCTCCGCTTCCAACGCGGCGCGGATAGCGCCGACGCGCCCGTCCATCATGTCCGACGGCGCGATGATGTCCGCTCCGGCGCGCGCCTGATTGAGCGCCTGACGGACGAGGATATCGACGCTGGCATCGTTGACGATCCGGTGTTGGGCATCGAGCAGACCGTCGTGGCCGTGGCTGGTGTACGGGTCGAGCGCGACGTCGGTCAGGACGCCGATGTTCGCGCCGCCGGCCTTGATCGCGGCGACGGCGCGGCACATCAGATTGCCGGGGTTAAGCGCCTCGGCCCCATCGTCGCTGCGGTCGGCGGCGGCGGTATTCGGGAACAGAGCCAGGCACGGGATGCCGAGTGCGGCGGCTTCCTTCGCCGCCGCCGCCAGCAAGTCGACCGACAGGCGCTCGACACCGGGCATCGTCGCGATCGGTTCTCGCGTGTTCGTCCCCTCGGTCACGAACAACGGCCAGATGAGGTCAGCCGGGCTGAGGACCGTTTCGGCCACCAGCGACCGCGACCAGGCGTGAGCGCGGCTGCGACGCGGGCGGAGGGCGGGGTATTGAGCATGGATCATGCCCATCCGGTAGCGGGTCGCACGACAAAGGTCACGCACCTACGGTTGTGGAGCGCGACGGCCCGGCGCGAGTTGCCGCCGCCTTGACGCGACAGTAATCGTGCGATGCTATCGTGATATTTTGCGGGGGAAGAAGTCATGGCCAAGTCTGCGGCAGCCGTCGTCGCGCAATTCGCGCCCCAGGCGGCCCCGGCGTTCCGCGCCGCCTTCGCGCGAGGCGATGAACTCCTTATGGCGGCAGGCATCACGAGCCCGATCCGTGTCGCGCATTTCATGGCGCAGGTGTTTCAGGAAACCGGGGCGCTGACGCGACTTGTCGAAAGTGGCACCTATACCGCCGTCGGTCTCGCCAGAATGTGGGACAGCGGGAACTGGCACCGTTATCTTGCCAGCCGCGATGCCTGTCTCGCGATGGCGAGCCAATGCGCCATCGATCACGGGGTGGCGCTGTTCAACCTCGTCTACGGCAACCGTATGGGCAATGGCCCTGCTCCCAGCGGCGACGGCTGGAAATTTCGCGGGCGCGGCGTCCTGCAGACCACGGGTCGCGAAGCGTACGAGCGGTTCCGCACGGCGTGTCACGTCGACTTTATGGGTCAACCCGATCTTGTCATCGCTCCCGAACATATGCTCAAGCCGGCACTGTCGGAATGGACGGCGGGGCACCTCAACGCCGCCGCCGACAACAACGACATCAATGTCATCACCCATACGATCAACGGCGGTTTCACCGGGCTCGACGGGCGCAAGGCGTGGTTCGCCAAGTTCTTCCCCTTCCTGACCGGGGCGAACCCCGTCGAGCAGTCGCGCGAATGGCAGGTTCAGGAGAAGTTGGCGGCGGCGGGATATGACCTCCACCCCGACGGCGTGATCGGTACCGAAACGCGCAAGGCGATCCTCGACTACCGCGTCAAGCACAGACTGCCGACCTCACCCGGGATTACCAGCGATCTGCTGTTATCGCTCGGCGTTGCCTGACGGTTAACAGGCGTCGACCGGCATTTCCCTATATCGATCCAGCATCGACTCGCGCTAAGCCGCGCGGAATGGTCGCGCCGATCCTGCTGTTCGATTCGGGTGTTGGTGGCCTGTCGGTGCTCGGCCCCATCCGCGCGGCGCTCCCGGAGCGGGCGGTCATTTATGCTGCCGACAATGCGGGTTTTCCTTACGGTACCAAAACCGAGGCGGAAATCGCCGGGCGCGTCCCTGCGTTGCTCGGGCGACTCGTCGAACGCTACCGTCCGGCCCTCGTCGTTATCGCGTGCAACACCGCATCGACGATCGCACTCGCCGCCGTCCGCGCCGCACTCGACGTTCCAGTCGTGGGCACTGTGCCGGCGATCAAGCTCGCCGCCGCTTTCTCACGCACTCGCGTCATCGGCGTCCTTGGGACGACGGCCACTGTTCGCCAGCCCTATGTCGACCGCCTCGCCGCCGAATTCGCCGCCGATTGCAGGGTAGTTCGGCATGGGTCGGCGCTACTGGTGGAGCTTGCCGAAGCAAAGTTGCGGGGGGCGACGATCGACCCCGCCGTCGTCGCGCACGAACTCACGGGGCTGCTCGATCAGCCCGGCGGCGAGCACATCGACGCCGTCGTCCTCGCGTGCACCCACTTTCCGCTACTCGCTCTCGAGCTTGCCTCCGCAGCACCACGCTCGCTCACCTTCGTCGATGGCGGCGAGGGAATTGCCCGCCGGGTCGCGTATTTGTTATCAGACGCGGGGTCGGCTCCTGCCCCCCCCGCAGGCGCCCGCCCCGCGTCTACCGTGCGTTCACTGGCTGCGTTCGGCGCCGCCCCGCCCGCAAGTTCCCGCGCCACCCCGCCCGCGAGTTCCCGCGCCACCCCGCCCGCGAGTTCCCGCGCCACCCCGCCCGCGAGTTCCCGCGCCACCCCGCCCGCGAGTTCCCGCGCCACCCCGCCCACGAGATCCCGCGTGGCGATGCCCGCGAGTTCCCGCGCGGTATTCACCCGCCGCGACGCCGATGTTGACGCGCTCCGCCCGGCCCTCCACAGCGTCGGCCTCGATGCCATCGACTATCTGTGAGGTCCACTGTGCCGCTGACCGACGCCGAACTCGTCGCGCGGATGAACCGCCGCAGCGCCCCGACGTCGGCACTGCTCGGGATGACCGTCGTTGCAATCGATCAGGCGGCGGGGACCGTCCGACTGAAGTTCGACCCGAAACCTGAATTCTGCAATCCGATGGGGAATGTCCAAGGCGGCTTCGTCGTCGCCATGCTCGACGACGCGGCGGCGCTCGCGGCGATCGTCAAGGCAGGCAAGCCGCTCGCAATCCCGACGATCGAGTTGAAGGCGAGCTTTTTCGGCCCGGCCAAGCTCGGCCCGCTGTTTGCCGAGGGGCGCTGCGTCAAGCTAGGCCAGCGCATCGCCTTCATGGAGGCCGACCTGTTCGACGAGGCGGGAACGCTGCTCGCGCGACTGACGACGAGCGCGGTGCCGATCCCGCGCGAAGGCCCCGGTAATTTTGTGGAGCGGACATGACCGATACCATCTACACTGGCGCGGCAACCGACGTCGTTATCGAACGGCGTGGTCGCGCGCTATGGTTGACGCTCAACCGTCCGGCCGCGCTCAATGCGCTGACCCGTCCGATGTGCAACACGATCCAGCGCGCGCTTTACGAAAGCATGGGCGACGCTACCGTGGCGTTGACCGTCATCGAAGGCGCGGGCGAGCGCGCCTTTTGCGCCGGCGGCGATGTCGTCGCGATGCACGGTGCCCGCGCCGATGCCGCGACATGGGAGGGCTTCTTCCGTGACGAATATCGGATGAACCAGACGATTGCGCGCTACCCTGACCCTTATGTCGCCATCCTCGACGGCATCGTCATGGGCGGCGGCGTCGGCCTGTCGATTCACGGGCGTTACCGCGTCGCCACCGAGCGAACGCTGTTCGCGATGCCCGAAACCGCGATCGGGATTATCCCCGATGTCGGCGCGACCCACGCCCTACCCCGCCTGCCCGGCGAGATTGGGACATGGCTCGCGCTGACCGGCGCGCGGCTCAAGGGGCCGGACTGCCATTACGCCGGCATCGCAACGCACTACGTCCCCGACGACCGCCTCGTCGTCCTGCGCGACCTGCTGGCGAACGGCGACGAGGAGCCCGGCGCGATCCTCGACACCCTCCACGCCGACGTCGAGGCTCCGCTTGAGACCCTGCGCGACGCGATCGATTTCCACTTTGCCCACGATACGGTCGAGGCGATCGTCGCCAGCCTTGAGACCGGCGACGACTGGGCGCGCGCCACCGCCGCCGCGATGCTGGCAATGTCGCCGACCTCGCTCAAGCTGACGCTGCGCGCGCTGCACATGGGCGCGGGTGAGGAAATAGAAGGTGCCCTCCGCATTGAATACCGCATCGTCAGCCACCTGCGCGACCATCACGACTTCTTCGAAGGCGTGCGGGCGGTGCTGATCGACAAGGACAAGTCGCCGAAGTGGGCACCGGCGACGCTGGCGGCGATCGACGACGCGACCCTCGATATCTATTTCGCCGAGCCGGCTAGCGGTGACCTCGACTTCGAATGAAGTTGCAGCCGCTACACCGCGAGCAATGACTGCTTTGTGCCAAACAGGATAGCAAGAGTATGCTGCCAGACTAAAGCGAGGTACACGCAATCACTCTCTTGGAGGTAGCTTCGTTAAGTTGTTTATATTCGCGTGACCGGCTTGATGCGATCTTCGACCCGCCCGCTGCGCTCCAGCTTGCCCCATCCCACGCTCGGGCCGCGCAGCGCCGAGGTTATCGCGCGGATGACGACATAATACATAATCTGGCGATAGCCGAAGCGCTGCGGCAGCATCAGCCATAGCAGCCGCCACCGTTCGTTCGCCTCCAGCCCGAAGGCGACGATACCGGCAAGAATGTCGATCGCGCCGAAAGCCAGCCAGTAGATGCCCATGCGGACGACATCGTGCTGCGTCGCCGCCCAGCCGTGCGCCTCGACCGAGATGATTGTCGCGATCAGGCTGGCGATCAGCGCCAGGTCGATCACCGGTGACACGGCGGCGAACACGATCTGAAACACGATCGCCTGCGGCAAACCGATCCGCGCCAGCCCCGTCGGACGCCCGGTGATAAGGACGGCGCGGTGCTTCCATAGGCACTGGAGGGTACCGAACGCCCAGCGAAACCGCTGGCGAGCGAGCGCGGCGAAGGTCTCGGGCGCCTCGGTCCACGCGACGGCGTCCTGGTCGTACATCACCTTCCACCCGGCGCGCTGGATGGCGATAGTCAGGTCCTGATCTTCCGCAAGCGTATCGGGCGGGTAGCCGCCAACCGCGCGAATCGTCGCCGCCCGCCATGCCCCGACCGCGCCGGGAACGACGGTCATCGCGTCGAGGCGGGCAAGCGCGCGGCGTTCGAGGTTCTGCGCGGTAATATATTCGAGCGCCTGCCAGCGGGTGACGAGATTGACGCGGTTGCCGACCTTTGCGTTGCCCGCGACTGCCCCGAGCGCCGGATCGACAAACCAGCGCGCGAGCCGCGCGATCGTGCTCGGTTCGAACTGCGTATCGGCGTCGAGCGCAACGACAATGTCGCCCGTCGCCAACGTGAGGCCGTGATTGAGCGCGCGCGCCTTACCGCCGTTCGTCAGCGTCAGCAGGCGAACGCGAGGGTCGTTGGCGAAAACGGTGCGGACGATATCGCTCGTCGCGTCGGTCGATCCGTCGTCGAGGACGATGACCTCGAGCCGGACATCGGTGCTCGCGAGCACCCGGTGTATCGAGACCTCGATTACCCGCGCCTCGTTGAACGCCGGGATCAGCACGGAGACGAAGCGGTCGGGATCAATCGGCGGGCGAGCGACGCCCGCTTCGCGGCGGGCCTGCCACAATGCCAGCGCCGACAGGATTAGCGCGCGCCCGATGCCGAGCGTGATCGCGATCGCGAATAGCCATCTGAGGCCGACGATGAAAACGTCGATCATGTCGAATAACGCGAGGTCGGTTTTTGATGCGGCAAGCTCATCGGGCGGCAGATTCGGCATGACCTGCGCCGACGTCAGGCCGATCAGTTCGGACACCGGCACGAAACGAAAGCCTCGCGCTCGCAGTTCGTCGATGAGAACCGGCAACGCAGCAATCGTCTGGCTGCGGTCCCCGCCGCCATCGTGAAGCAGAACGATGTTGCCGCTGCGCTCGGTCGTTGCCCCCTCGACGCCGTCGATTGTCGTCTGGACGATCGCGTTGACTCCCGGGCGGCGCCAGTCGGCGGGATCGACGTGGAGACCGACCGTCAGATAGCCGAGCGCCTGGGCGACGGTGACGGGGTCGATTTCGTCGGTCGTCGTCGGCTCGGCGTCGCCGAAATAGGGCGCGCGGAACAGCTTCATCGCTCTCCCGGTAAACGCCTCGAACAGCCGCTGGTTGGCGCTTAGTTCGATCCGTGTCGCGCGGGCGGTGGCCTTGCCTAGGTTGGGATGGGTGTAGGTGTGGTTGCCGACCTCGTGCCCTTCAGCGAGCTCGCGTCGGAGGATACCGCGTTCGGGGAGGGTATTTTCGCCGATGACGAAGAACGTCGCCGGGACGTGTTTCGCCTTGAGAATATCGAGGATCGCCGGAGTGTAGTTCGGATCAGGACCGTCATCGAAGGTTAGCGCAACGAGGCCCGGGCGGTAGCCGGCTCGCTCGATCGAGTAGGGCAACGGCAGGCGAACGAAATGCGCGTCGACGATCAAACCGCGCTTATCGATACTGACCGCCCGCTGGCCCGGGATAGGCGTCGCGCCGACATGCAGAATTTCACCTGCGCCCTCGATGTCGACGTTGGTGCCAGCGGGCATCGCCTCGATCGTCGTTGCGGCGACCCGCGTCGTGTGACGTCGACCGAAAATCTTCCAGACCGTCGGGTCCTCTGTCCCCAGGCGCCAGAGCGCGAAGGCGTTGATGCCGAACGCGCGGGTTGCGAGCATCTGGTTATAGACGCTGACTGCATCGAGCAGCCAGACAGTGTGAAGCTCCCCGCCACCATCGTAGCGGAACGTGAGGTTACCGCTCGCAGCATCGAATTGAGGCATGACGTTCGATTCGTGGGCAGTAAGCAGCGCTGATTCGACGGACGTCGCATCGGTTCCCGATTTCGACCAGTCATAGGCATAGCTGCCGAGTGCGATCACGATCTTGGCCGGCGGCAGCCCGCGGGTCGCGCGCGCGACCGTCGTTACGAACCATGGTTGCGACGCAATCGGGCCAGACGCGTTATCAGGGTCGTTCTCGTCATAGACCATCAGAAACAGGCGATCGACGACCGCTGCGTAGCGCTTCAGGTTCCATTCGGGGTTATCGGCTGGCGCGGCCATCGCGAGCCGCCACCCGTGCCGCGCGCACCGTTCGTGGGCCTCGCGCAGAAAGGCGAGATAATTCGGCTGGGCCGATTCCGGGAGACTTTCGATATCGAAGAATATGCCCTCGACGCCAAGGCGTTCGGCGAGAAATCCGGCCTCCAGATTGTCGAGCAGTCGTTTGCGTGCAGCAGGATCCGCCAGCAACGCCGCCATGCCCGCGCCGTCCCATTCGCCTTGGATTGCGTTTTGCACCATCGGCACGATCCGCGGGCGCGCGGCGGCGGCGGCGATGATCTGTCGCCCGCGTAGATCGGGGAAGCGCGTCACGACGTGCTCCGGCCCGGTAACCGAGACCCATGCCGGGACGAGCCAGTCGAGGTCGCCGATATGCCGTTCAAGCGAGGCGGCGCTCGCGTCATCCCACGGGGCATGGAAGCCGACGGCGAGCGCGGCCCCGATTGCCGGTGCCGGGCGGGCTAGCCACGATGCGCGACGAAGGGCCTTGCCGACGTCGCGCCGAGTGTCATGGGCGAGCTGACCAAGGTCGCGCACCGGCGGTCGTTCGACAGTGAAGGGTAGCGGTAGCCCGGCCGACGTCGATACGATCGAGGCGGCAAACAGGCCGATCGCTGCAACGATCAACAAAACAAACGCCGTGACGGCCACGCCGAAACGCCGCCGCCGCCGCCCGCTAGGGTCGTGAAATACCGCGCGCTCAACCATGAAGGGAAGGTTTCATCCGCCGTCGTGTGCCGTTCGGGCGAGCCTTAGCGCAACCGACGTGCCCGCGCGATAGTTAGTCCGCCGGATGCCAATCCGCGCGTCCTAATCTTGGAGATTTCAATGAGCTTGTTTGGACGGATCATGGACAAGATTTTCCACCACCCGGCCGCAGTGCCGACGCAAACCGTGGCCAGCAGCCCAGCTGCATCCGCAACTCCAACGCCCGTGGCTGCACCTGTTGCCGCCCCTGTCGATGTCGAGGCGGTGCTTACCGCGATGGCGGTGAACGGCAATGGCGGCAACTGGCAAACGTCGATCGTCGATTTGCTCAAGCTCCTCGATCTCGATTCGAGCCTCGCCGCGCGCAAGGATCTCGCGAATGAACTGAACATTCACGTCGGGGAGGACGGCACTCCGGAGGAAAATATCGCCTTGCACAAGGCGGTCATGACCAAGCTCTCCCAAAATGGGGGCAAGGTTCCAGAAAGTATGAAGAACTGATCTTCGCGCCATAAACAAAACGGGCCGGGTCATTGCTGACCCGGCCCGGATAGTGTCGACAGCGAACCGTTTAGCGGCGGCTGCTCACCAGCCAGCCGATCAGCACGCCGACGGCAATGCCGCCAACCAGCATCGCGACGGGCTGCTCGGTGACGGTGTCACGAACGGCCTGGCCGCCCTTTTCGGCGTACTGGCGGCCCGTCTCACGTGCCTTCTGGACATAATCCGGCGCGTTGTCGGCCCAATCATTCACAGCATCCTTCGCCTTGCCATAGGCATCCTGCACTTTGGCCTTGGCTTCGCCAAACGCGTCCTGCGCCTTGCCCTTGGTTTCCTCGAACGCGCCTGACACCTCGGTCTTCACATCGCCGGTAGCATGACCAAATGCATTTTTGGCCTTCCCGCCGAACTCGTTGAGGGTGCCCTCGACTGTATCGCTGTTGATAGCCATCGTAATTTCCTTTCGGTTGACTTCGACCGGGCCGATTGATCGGCCGGCCTCGCATTGCACCAACGGACCTGCAGCGAAATGGTTCAACCCGATTTTAATCGTCGGCGTTGATCCGTCCGCGTGTTGCTTTGACTTTGGCACGCACCGTCTTTCCCGACAAGCGGCGCTCCTGCGATCCAGCCGTCGGCTTCGATGCACGGCGCTTGATCGGTGCGACGGCGGCGGCGACGATCAGAGCGGTCAGCCGTGCCCGAGCGTCGGCACGGTTGCGCTCCTGCTCTCGGAACCGCTGTGCCGTCAGGATCAGGACGCCGTCTTGGGTCACACGGCTGCCGGCAAGTTTCATCAACCGCACCGCAACCATGTCGGGCAGGTTCCGCGATCGCCGGACGTCGAAGCGTAGCTGAACAGCCGAGCTGACCTTGTTGACATTTTGCCCCCCCGGCCCGCTGGCGCGAATGAAGGTTTCGATCAGCTCGTCTTCGTCGAGAGTGATTTCGGGGGTGACGACGATCATCGCTCCAGACTAAACGATGTGCTTCGCGTCGTCACCGGAGCGCCACAAATGATTACCGTCCACCATCTCAACGATTCGCGGTCGCAGCGCATCCTGTGGCTCTGCGAGGAACTTGGTGTCGGCTATGACATTAAATTTTATCAGCGCGATCTGACGACCAGCCTCGCACCCGCCGCGCTGAGCGCGGTCCACCCGCTCGGCAAATCACCGGTGATCGAAGACGGCAGCGTCACGATCGCCGAGTCGGGCGCGATTGTCGACTACCTGATCCGGCATCATGGTTATGGTGCATTCGCCCCTGAGCCAGGATCGACGCTGCACGAGACCTATCTCGAATGGCTACATTTTGCCGAGGGATCGGCGATGCTGCCGTTCATGCTCAAGCTGTACACTGGTCGACTAGGTGCCGCCGCTGCACCGCTTCAGCCCCGGATCGATTCCCAGCTCGGATCGCACCTCGCCTTCTTCGATTCGGCACTCGGTGACAACGACTGGCTCGTCGGCAACACGCTGAGCGGTGCCGATATCATGATGTCGTTCGTCGCCGAGATCGCCGCAACAAGCGATGCGGCCGCTGCGTTTCCGCGCCTCGTCGACTATGCATATCGTATTCAGGTGCGACCAGCTTGGCAGGCCGCCCTCGCGCGTGGCGGACCGTACCGCTTTACGCTTCCTGACCGCTCGCCCAGCGCCGCGCCAGCGTCGGCCCCAGCAGGCTGAGCCCAAGACCGCCGAGGATGAGCGCCTCGGCGGCCAACTTCCACCCAGGTAGCGGCTCGCCAAGCCACGCTGCGGCTGCGCTCATCCCGAATACAGGTACGAGCAAAGACCACGGGGCGACCGCCACCGCCGGATAGCGGGTGAGCAGAAATCCCCAGGCACCGTAGCCGAACATAGTGTTGCCCACAGCCTGCCACCCGATCGCCGCCCAAGTGACCCATCCGGCATCGCGAACGCCTCCGACCATCGCGGGCCAGCCTTCGCGAACCAGCGACAGGACGAACAATGGCGGGACGGCAAACAGGCTGGCCCAGACGACATAGGCCAACATGTCGACACCGACGCTCCGGCGTTGAACCATGTTCCCGCAGCCCCACGCCAAGGCGGCACCGAGGACGAGGGCGATACCAGTTATCGAGGTTGCGCCGCCGGTGTGCGCCGCAATCACGCCAATGCCCCCAGCGCCGAGGGCGAGCGCGACAAGCTGGCCGAGCCGTACCCGCTCGCCGCTCAGCCACACCGCCAGCCCAATGGTGAAAAACACCTGACTTTGAACCACAAGGCTGGCGAGCCCGGGCGCGATGCCTCCGGCAATTGCGATGAACAACAGGCCGAACTGACCGACTCCGATCAGGATACCATAAAGCGCGAGCTGTATCAGGGGCACCGCCGGCCGCCGCAGAATGAAGACGCCGGGGATCGCTGCAAAGGTGAAACGGAGTGTCGCAAACAGCAACGGCGGCAGATGTCCGAGTGCAAGCTTGATGACGACGAAGTTCGTTCCCCACACAGCAACGATCGCCAGCGCCAGCAGCGCATGACGGGGAGGCAACGCGCCGCGCGCGACGTTAGCCGTCATCCGACAGGGATGCGGGGGCGGAGCGCAAGCCCATGAGCGACAGCGGCAGTTCCGACGAGCGCAACCGCCATGACAATCGCCATCGGGCGCGGCGTACCGTCGTGAAAAGCACCGGCGATCGTGGCGGCAACCGCACCGACAGCAAAGCTGGCCGAACCGATCAGCGCCGAGGTCGTGCCCGCGCGCAAGGGATCGACGCCGAGGGCACCGGCCGTCGCATTGGCTGCGATGAAGCCGAACGACGACAAGGCGGCGAATAACAGCGCCAACATCACCCACTGAGCCGCGAAAAAGCTCGCGACGATTAAAAGGATCCCGGCAACCGCCCCGACAATCGACGCAGTACCGAGGACACGGTCACTGTCGTAGCGTGCCAGCAAGCTACGATTGACCTGGCTCGACCCGATCACGCCGACCGCAATCACGGCAAAGGCGATGGCGAAAGCACGCGGTGTGAAGCTGTACTGCGTAATCAGCAGATCGGGCGCCGTAGCGATATAAGTAAACAGTGACGCTCCATTGAGCGCCCCGGCAAGCAGATAGCCGATCAGCCGCCGCTGCCGAAGAAGTCCGGCGAACGAGACGAACACCGACTCTCCTGCCGCCTGCGCTGCGGTGACCGCCGAGCGGCTTTCGGTCAGCCGTGTCGCAACAGCGATTGCAACGACGATTCCGGTTCCCGACAGTACGGCGAAGATGACACGCCAGCTGGCGAAGGTGATTAGCCACGCCCCAAGCGACGGCGCGATAAGCGGCGCAACGCCAAGGACAAGCGTGAGCAGCGAGAAAATTCGCGCCGAATCCTGATGCCGGTAGCGGTCGCGAACGATCGCTCGCGTCACGACCTGCCCGGCGCACGCGCCCAGCGCTTGCGCGAACCGCCCGGCAACCAGCCAGTCGATGGTGGGCGCAAACGCGCAGCCAAGAGAGGCAACCATGTAAATACCGAGGCCGACGAGCAGCGCGGGACGCCGGCCGAACCGATCCGACATCGGGCCATAGGCAATCTGACCGATCGCCATGCCGATGAAGAATGCCGACATCGTACGCTGAACGGTTGCGGCGTCGACCACAAAGTCGCGCCCAATCGCCGGCAGGCTGGGCAAATACAGATCGATCGATAAAGCCCCGATCGCCGTCAGCGTCCCCAAGAGTATGATCGAGCCGAGCGTCGGGTGCGCGGGCGGTGCCATCAAGTGGGGCGCGGTGACTTGCGCCGTTCGGGCGTCGGGACTAGCGGTCATGCCAACGCCTTACCGGCGATTGCTGCGCTGCAACAGCGCTTGTTTGGGGAGATCCGAGATTATGTCCGCGATCAACACTGTGACCGACCTGACGGTCGACGATGATATCGGAGTCATCACGCTCAATTCGCCACCGGTCAACGCTCTGTCCGCCGATGTCCGTGACGGGCTTGCAGCGGCAATGGCCGCCGCCATCGCCGATCCGGCGGTCAAGGCGATCGTCCTTATCTGCGCGGGGCGCACCTTCATCGCCGGTGCCGATATTTCCGAATTCGGCAAGCCGCCGCGTGGTGCCTCGCTCCCCGATGTGCAGGCAGCGATCGAAGACAGTCCCAAGCCGGTCGTCGCTGCAATCCACGGCACTGCTCTGGGCGGCGGGCTCGAAGTTGCTCTCGTCGCGCACTTTCGCGTCGCTGTCGCCAATGCCAAGTTCGGCCTGCCCGAGGTCAAGCTCGGCCTGCTGCCCGGCGCCGGCGGAACGCAACGCCTGCCTCGCATCGTCGGAGCGAAGGCAGCGCTTGAGATGGTCACGACGGGCAAGCCGATCGGGGCCAAGGCCGCCGCTGCCGCCGGGCTGATCGACGCGATCGTCGGCGACCTCCGCACGGGCGCAGTGGCCTTTGCCCGCGATGCGGTCGCTCAGAACAAACCGCTGTCCAGGGTCCGCGACCGCACTGTCGATGGCGTCGAGCCGGGCATGTTCGACGCCTATCGCGCTGCCAACGCCAAGGCGTTTCGCGGCTTCGAAGCCCCGGAAGCCAATATCCAGTGTATCGAAGCAGCGGCGACGCTACCCTTCGACGACGGCATGGCGGTCGAGCGCAAACTGTTTACCGGCCTGATGATCGGGCTGCAATCAAAGGCGCAACGCTATGTGTTCTTTGCCGAGCGGCTCGCAAATAAAATCGAAGGGCTCGACCCCAACGCTCCCCTCCTTCCGGTAGCCAGCGTCGGTATCATCGGCGCGGGAACGATGGGCGGCGGCATTGCGATGAATTTCCTCAACGCCGGCGTGCCGGTGACGATCGTCGAGACGAAGGCCGAGGCTCTCGACCGCGGCGTCGCGACGATCCGTAAGAACTATGAGAACACCGCCGCCAAGGGCCGTATGACCGCCGACGATGTCGCCGCGCGGATGGCGTTGCTGACACCCAGCCTCGACCTCGACAGCCTGTCCGCCGCCGACCTCATCATCGAGGCGGTTTTCGAGAACATGGCCATCAAGAAGGAGGTATTCGGCAAGCTCGACACCATCGCCAAGCCGGGTGCCATTCTCGCTTCCAATACGAGCTATCTGAACGTCGACGAGATCGCCGCCGCAACCACGCGACCCGAAAGCGTCGTGGGCCTGCATTTCTTTTCGCCTGCAAACGTCATGCGCCTTCTCGAAGTCGTGCGCGGCGCGAAGACCAGCGGTCAGGTCCTTGCCACCGCGATGGCAACGGGCAAGACGATCGGCAAGGTCGCGGTCGTTTCGGGGGTCTGCGACGGCTTCATCGGCAACCGCATCCTGTCGCAGCGTCAGCAACAGGCCATGCAGTTGATCGTCGAAGGTGCGCTTCCCGCCGACATCGACCGCGTTCTGTTCGACTTCGGTTTCCCGATGGGGCCGTTCCAGATGTCCGACCTCGCCGGCCTCGATATCGGCTGGTCGGCAGAAACCTCGAAGGGCGTCACCATCCGCGACCGGCTATGCGAGGCGGGCTTGCGCGGTCAGAAGAACGGCCACGGCTTTTATGATTACGACGCGCAGCGTAACCGGACACCTTCTCCGGTCGCCGAGAAGATCATTCTCGACTACGCCGCCGAGCGCGGTGTCAACCGTCGGCACATCGACGACGCCGAAATCCTCGAGCGTTGCCTATATCCGATGGTTAATGAGGGCGCGAAGATCCTCGCTGAGGGTATGGCGCAACGAGCGAGCGACATCGATATCGTCTGGCTGAACGGCTATGGCTGGCCGATCTATCGCGGTGGGCCGATGTTCTGGGCCGATAGTGTCGGCCTGACGACAATCGTTGACAAACTGACGCACTACGGTATCGAACCCGCGCCGTTGCTGGTAAGTCTGGCGAGTGAGGGGAAAAGCTTTACGAACGCTGCGTAACCTTTCGGGCTGCGGCTGCGTACCTACCTTCGTATCGATCAGCCGCCACGAGGGTTCATGTCCGCAGTCAATCGCCGTTCATTCGTCAATCTGGCTGCTGTCGCCGTTGTCGCGGTGCCGGCAGCACGAGTCCTATCGGGGCCGCATGGCAAAGCGGCCACCGAGCGTTTCGAAGTCACCCTGACCGACGCGCAGTGGCACGCAAAATTATCACCCGCCGCCTTTGAGGTGTTGCGGCGAGAGGATACCGAGCGCGCGTTCACCTCGCCCCTCAACGACGAGCATCGCCGGGGCACGTTCGCCTGCGCCGGCTGCGCGCTGCCGTTATTTGCCAGCACGACCAAGTTTGACAGCGGGACCGGCTGGCCCAGTTTCTACGCGCCGCTGACGAACGCAATTCGTACTCGCAACGACGGCTCGCTCGGCATCTCCCGAACCGAGGTTCACTGTTGCCGTTGTAGCGGGCATCTCGGCCATGTGTTCGATGACGGGCCGCGGCCGACTGGTTTGCGTTACTGCATGAACGGCGTCGCGATGACGTTCGCCCCCGCCAAAGCCTGAGTGGAGTTTGTGATGAAGACCCTGACCCTGTCCGCCGTGGCCGCCGCAGCCGCAGTCACTGCTTTTGCCGGTCATGCCAGCGGCGCCGCGGAAGCGATGAGAGTTGTCCGCGCACCCGCCTTCGAACTGCCCGCGGCCACGGCGCGAGGCGTCGCAGTCTTTGCCGGGGGTTGTTTCTGGGGCCTTGAAGGCGTCTTCGAGCACGTCGCTGGCGTCAAGTCGGTGACATCGGGCTATGCCGGTGGTGCGGCAGCGACAGCGCATTACGAGATTGTCGGGACTAGTCTGACGGGCCATGCCGAGGCCGTGCGGATCGTCTATGATCCCGCCAAGATCAGCTTCGGAACGCTGCTTCGCGTCTATTTCTCGGTGGCGACGGACCCGACGCAGCTCAACCATCAGGAGCCCGACGACGGCACTCAGTATCGGGGTACCGTCTTCGCACAATCACCCGCGCAGGCCGAGGTGACGACGAAGTATATCGCTCAGCTCAACGCTACGAAGGCGTTCGCTCAGCCGGTGGTGACCACCGTAGAGAGTGGAAAGCCATTCTATGCGGCGGAGGGCTACCACCAAAACTTCCTCGCCCGTAACCCGACTTATCCATATATCGTCTATAACGACCTGCCGAAAGTTACGGCGCTGAAGCGGTTTTTTCCCACATTATATCGTGACAAGCCAATGGCTTAGTTGCCATAGCTAATGTATTACTGCACGGGTTAACGCTCCACTGAGAGTTAACCCGACCAACCGTGTCCCGCTCCTCGGCGTCCACCACAGCCCTTGAGCGGCGGCTAAGCGCTCGCCGCCTCGTTGGCGAACACCCGTACCGGCTCTTTCGTCCCGCCGACGACATCCTTGTCGACGACAACCTCGTCGACACCGTCCATGCCGGGAAGCTCGAACATCGTATCGAGCAGGATCGACTCCATGATCGAGCGCAACCCCCGCGCGCCGGTCTTGCGTTCGATCGCGCGTTTGGCGATCGCCGCAAGGGCATCGGTGGTGAAGGTCAGCTTGACGCCCTCCATCTCGAACAGGCGCGCATACTGCTTCGACAGCGCGTTCTTCGGATCGACGAGGATCTTGATCAGCGCACTCTCGTCAAGGTCTTCGAGCGTGGCGATGACCGGAAGACGGCCAATGAATTCGGGAATCAGCCCGAATTTGAGCAGATCCTCGGGCTCGCACTGGCGGAGCATCGCGCCGGTGCGGCGCTCGTCGGGGGCAGCAACATGCGCGCCGAATCCGATCGACTTGCCCTGGAGACGGTCGCCGATGATCCGCTCAAGACCGTTGAACGCACCGCCGCAGACGAACAGGATGTTCGTCGTGTCGACCTGCAGGAACTCCTGCTGCGGATGTTTGCGTCCGCCCTGCGGGGGAACGCTTGCGGTTGTCCCCTCCATGATCTTCAGCAAGGCCTGCTGGACGCCCTCGCCTGACACGTCGCGGGTGATCGACGGATTGTCGGCCTTACGGCTGATCTTGTCGATCTCGTCGATGTAGACGATGCCGCGCTGCGCCCGCTCGACGTTGTAATCAGACGCCTGGAGCAATTTGAGAATGATGTTCTCGACATCCTCGCCGACGTAACCGGCCTCGGTCAGCGTGGTCGCGTCCGCCATTGTGAACGGCACGTCGAGGAAGCGCGCAAGGGTCTGCGCGAGCAGCGTCTTGCCGCAGCCGGTAGGACCGACGAGCAGGATGTTCGATTTGGCGAGCTCGACCTCGGCCCCCTTGGCACCGTGGTTCAGACGCTTGTAGTGATTATGGACCGCGACCGACAGGACACGCTTGGCGTGCTGCTGGCCGATGACATAATCGTCGAGGTGCTTGCAGATTTCGCGCGGAGTCGGAACGCCGTCCTTGGTCTTGACCAGCGCGGTCTTGGTTTCCTCGCGAATGATATCGTTGCACAGCTCGACGCACTCGTCGCAGATGAACACCGTCGGACCCGCAATCAGTTTGCGGACCTCGTGCTGCGACTTGCCGCAGAACGAGCAATAAAGAGTGTTCTTCGAGTCCCCGCCATCCAACTTAGGCATGAGAATCCTTTCGTGCGCCTTCAGCGCAATCTAGCGGGATACCGCAACACGGCAAGCCCGTGATCGTGACCAGCGTCACGATCGTGTCATAATAACCGCAACGGATCGCGAATGTCACGCCGCGCGCAGGGCCTCGCCCTCGGTCGGCGTCGGGCGCTTCTCGGTGACTTCGTCGATAAGGCCGAAGACCTTGGCTTCATCGGCCGACAGAAACTTGTCACGCTCCATCGCGCGTTCGATAACGTCGAGGGTCTGGCCGGTGTGCTTGACGTATAGCTCGTTCATCGCATGCCGGACGCGGAGGATTTCCTTCGCCTGAATCTCAATGTCGGTCGCCTGCCCCTGGGCACCTCCCGATGGCTGGTGAACCATGATGCGCGCGTTCTTCAGCGCGACGCGCATACCCGGCTCGCCGGCGGCAAGCAGAAAGCTGCCCATCGACGCTGCCTGACCGATGCAAACCGTTCCGACCTTGGGACGGATATATTGCATCGTGTCATAGATCGCCATGCCCGCCGTAATCACCCCGCCCGGCGAGTTAATGTACATGAAGATGTCTTTCTTCGGGTTTTCAGACTCGAGGAACAGCAGCTGGGCCACGATGACCGCCGACATGTAATCCTCGACTTGGCCCGTCACGAAGATGATACGCTCGCGGAGCAAGCGTGAGTAGATGTCGAACGACCGCTCGCCGCGGTTCGACTGCTCGATAACGATCGGCACGAGGCCGGCAACAAGGTCGTGGTGATCGCGGGACATGCGGGCTCCGTGGGGCGAGTGGCGTGACGGTAACATCGGCGTGAAGCGCGAACGGTTCAACCCCCCGGCGCTGGGACCGCGAAGATGAACAACTTAACGAAGTTCACGCCTACGCACCCATTTCGGCGGGACCGAAACCCCGCCTTTGACCATTATCTCAAGCGGCGGGCGCAGCCTTCTTCGCCCGTGGCTTTCGTTCCGAGGCCGAAGCGTCCGGAGCGACTGCCGCTGGCGGTTCGGTCGGGGCGGCCGGTACCGCGTTTGGAGCTGCGTCGACGGCGGCGACCTTCTTCGCACGCGGCTTCTTGGCCGGTGCCGCCACCGGCGCAGCATGCGCGGCATGGTCGTGACCATGATCGCAATCGGGGCCATGCACGTGACCGCCCGGCGTCTCGTCGTCGCTTTCGATCTCCGCCTGAAGCGCCTCGCGCGTCACCGTCCGTTCGGTCACGACCGCCTTGCTCAGCAGGAAATCGACGACCTTGTCCTCGTACAACGGGGCGCGAAGCTGGGCCGCCGCCATCGTGTTTTCCTGGAAGTATTTGACGACCTGCGGCTGCTCGGCCTGGCTGTACTTCGCGGCCTCCTGCCCGATCAGGCGGTTCATCTCGGGCTGGGTGATGGCGACGCCGTTTACCTGGCCGATTTCGGACAGCAGCAGTCCGAGGCGGACGCGACGTTCGGCGATGCGACGATATTCTGCGCGCTCCTCCTCGCGCTTGGTGTCGTCGGTCGACACCTCGCCTTCGGCTTCGACCTGCTGCCAGATCGCGTCGAACTCGGCATCGACCATCGACGTCGGCACCGCGAAGTCATGCGCGCCGGCGAGAGTATCGAGCAATTTACGCTTCATGTGGGTGCGCGTCATCGTCGCCAGCTCGGCGGCGACCTGATCGCTCAGGATTTCGCGCAGCGCCGCGATGCTATCGATTCCGAACTTCTTGGCGAACTCGTCGTCGAGCGTGGCGGTTTCGGGAATGTCGATCCCGCTCACCGTAACTGCGAACTCGGCGGCGCGACCGGCGAGATAGGCGACATTATAATCGGCGGGGAAGTTAACCTTGACCGTGCGGTGATCGCCGACCTTGGCCCCGATCAACTGGTCTTCGAAGCCGGGAATGAGCTGCCCCGAGCCGATGACGACGCGCATCCCTTCGCCCTTGCCGCCGTCGAATGCCTCGCCGTCGACCGTGCCTACGAAGTCGATGACCAGCGAATCGGCGGTAGCCGCGACATGGCCGTCGGTTGCGGGCACGAAGCCACGCGCCTGTTCGGCGAGACGGGCGACGGCGATGTCGATAGCGGCGTCGTCGACGGGGACGACAAGTTTGTCGAGGGCGATGTCATCGATCGCAGGGGTCGCGATCACCGGCAGCACTTCGACCGCAACGGTGAACTCGACATCGTGGCCAGCGACCGGAGGCGCGGCGAGGTCGATCCGCGGCTGCATCGCGGGACGCAGGTTATGGTCGGCGATCAACTGCTGCATCCCGGCCTGGACCGCTTCCTGCAGCGCATCATTGAGCAGCTGGGGGCCGTGCATCTTGCGGACGAGGTTCAACGGGACTTTTCCGGGGCGGAAGCCGGGCATCCGCACTTGCGCCGCGACCTTGCCGAGCTGCGCGTCGACGCGAGCGTCGAGGTCGGCGGCGGGCACGTGCACGCTATATTCGCGCTTCAGGCCTTCGTTCAACGTCTCGGCGATACGCATGGTCGGTCTTTCTTGAGAAGCGTCGGCATGGTGCGGGCGAAGGGACTCGAACCCCCACATCTCACGATACTGGTACCTAAAACCAGCGCGTCTACCATTCCGCCACGCCCGCGAGGGAAGCGCGGGCTTATAGCAGGGGGGGACGCGGGTGCAAGGACGTGCGAGAGAAGGACGGCGGCGACATTGACTGCGCCCCGTAGCAACCGAAAGTTCTGCCCATGATCATGGCCATGCTCCTCGGACTTGCCGCTGCCGCCGGAGGGGCCGATCTGCGCGATCCGTGCTTCGACCGTCCGGGGCGGCTGACGCCGGCGTGCATCGTCGACGCGGGGCACGTCGCGGTCGAGACGGCGGTGGTCGATTTCACGCATGCCACGACACTGACCGACGTTACCGACACGTTCGCACTGGCGAACACAACGGTTCGCCTCGGCGTCACCCAGCACCTCGAGCTGCTCGCGGGATGGACGCCGTACGTCCATGCGCGGACGCGGACGTTCGGTGTCCCCGCCGGCACGGCGGTCAGCCACACCGAGGGAATCGGTGACGTTACGTTGGCGGTCAAGCAATCGCTCCTCAACCCCGACGGCAAGAAACTGAGCGTCGGGGTCCAGCCGTTCGTGATCGTGCCGACGGCCAAGGCGGCGCTTGGCGTCGGCAGCGTCGTCGAAGGAGTGATCGCGCCGATCAGCCTCGCCCTGCCCGCTGATTTCGCGCTCGGCCTGTCGCCCGAGGTTGACTATATCGCCAACAGCGGCGGGCGCGGCCACCATTTCAGCCATACGATGATCGGCGGGATCAGCCGTCAGTTCGGCAGCGTCAGCACCGGCGTCGAGCTGGCCGGGGTGCACAACGACGATCCGACCGGACGCTCGACCAAGGCAACCGCCGATCTGTTCGCCGCATATATCTCAAAGGCTCATCCCAACATCCAGTTCGACGCCGCGACCTATGTCGGTCTCAACCACGACACGCCCGATATCGAATTCCTGATCGGGATATCGAAGCGTTTCTAGTTGCCGCCGCAGGTAAGGTCAGTTATGTTGACCTAAATTGTCCTTGGGAAGTCGATCATGGTTGCCGGTCTGCCCGTATCGCTTGATGACAAGTACCGCTTTACCGACGGGCGTGTGTTCCTTTCGGGGACACAGGCGCTCGTCCGCCTGCCGCTGGTTCAGCGCGCGCGTGACAAAGCGGCCGGGTTGAACACTGGCGGATTCATCAGCGGCTACCGCGGTTCACCGCTCGGGGCGTATGATCAGGAGTTGTGGCGCGCAAAAAAACTGCTCGCTGCCGAGAACATCGTCTTTCAGCCGGGCGTCAATGAGGAGCTCGGCGCGACGGCGGTTTGGGGCAGCCAGCATGTCGGCCTGCGTCCCGGCGCGACCGTCGATGGCGTATTCGGGATCTGGTACGGCAAAGGCCCCGGCCTCGACCGCGCGATGGATGTCATCAAGCACGCCAACGCCGCCGGCACGACCCCGCACGGCGGCGTCCTCGCGATCGTCGGCGACGACCACGGCGCGAAGTCGAGCACCCTGCCTCACCAGAGCGACCATAATTTCCAGGCGGCGTTCGTTCCCTTCCTCAGCCCGTCAAGCGTCCACGAGTTCGTCGAATACGGCCTGCTCGGCATCGCGATGAGCCGCTTCGCCGGAACGTGGGTCGGCTTCAAGGCAACCGCCGACACCGTCGAGACGTCGGCTACGGTCGATCTCGCCGTCGAGCATCGGACGATCGTCCTGCCGCCGTTCGACTTCCCCGAAGGTGGCGTCGGCATTCGCGGCAACGATATCTGGCGTGAGGAGGACACTCGCCTCCAACGCTACAAGGGGTTCGCCGCGATGGCCTTCGCCAAGGCCAACGGCATCGACTGCCGGGTATGGGATACGCCCACCCCGCGCTTCGGCATCGTCACGACCGGCAAGGCGTTCGCCGATACGATGGAGGCGCTCACCGAGCTTGGCATCGACGAGCGCATCGCCTCGCAGATCGGCCTGCGCGTCTACAAGGTCGGCATGCCGTGGCCGCTCGAGCCCGACGG
>JANYFA010000052.1 GCA_025362895.1 Sphingomonadaceae bacterium
TTTCGGTGCTACCCGCTTGTAGCGAACTGACTCCCGGAGGTCCCTTGAATTGCATAAGCCCAGCAACGCGCTGGGGGTAGCCCGCGACGCTTCGCCGTCGCAACCCGTTACCCTCGTCCGCCCTCACGCCGCTCAGCGCGCCGCTCGTTTCTTCGTCGAGAAGTTTCCGGGAACGTCGATGTATGCGGTAAAGGCGAACCCGTCGCCCGACCTTATCCGTACGCTGTGGGATAGCGGCATCACGACGTATGATGTCGCCTCGATCGCTGAGGTGCGTCTCGTTCGTGGCCTGCTGCCGGCGGCGACATTGTGCTTCATGCACCCGGTCAAGCCGGCGGAAGCGATCGCCGAGGCGTATCACGTCCACGGCGTCCGCACCTTCAGCCTCGATTCGGTGGATGAGGTCGAAAAGATCGTTGCCGCGACCGTGACCAATGGCAGGCCCGCCGCGGATCTGACATTGTGCGTCCGCCTGCGCGTTTCGTCGGCACACGCCAAACTCAGCCTTGCAGCGAAGTTCGGTGTCGGCGTCGACGAGGCGGCTCCTGTCCTCCACGCCGCACGGCAGGCCGCCGACGCGCTCGGTATCGCGTTCCACGTCGGCAGTCAGGCGATGAGCCCGCAGGCGTATGGCGACGCGATGGCGCTCGTCCGCGCCGCAATCGTCAAAGCGGGGGTCACCATCGATGTTGTCGATGTCGGCGGCGGGTTTCCGTCGGTCTATCCCGGTATGGAAACCGCTCCGCTCGAGCGCTACTTCGCCGTCATCCACCGCGCGTTCGAGGACCTGCCCGTCAGCTACTCGGCCGAACTATGGTGCGAGCCGGGTCGCGCGCTGTCGGCCGAGTACGCCTCGATCCTCGTCCGGGTCGAAAAGCGCCGCGACGACGTGCTGTTCATCAACGACGGTGCCTATGGTGCCCTGTTCGACGCGGCGCATATCGACTGGCGTTTTCCGGTCGAGCTCGTCCGCGTGAACGCATCCGCCACGAAAAAGCTGCCCTTCAGCTTCTACGGGCCGACGTGCGACGACATGGATTTCATGCGCGGACCATTCATGCTCCCCGCTGATGTTCAGGTCGGCGACTATATTGAGATCGGTATGCTCGGGGCCTATGGCTGCGCGATGCGGACCACTTTTAACGGCTTCGGTAACGGCGATACCGTCGTCGCCACGGACGAGCCGATGGCGTCGACGTATGTCGTCACCGAGCCGTCACGCGAGGTTGTTACGTCGATTCGCGAGGCGCGAAGCTAGATCTATCGTATATGTTAGTCTGGCCAGCAACCAGATCGGGAGCGACATCAACCTCGTGTTTGGCGCTACCGTAGATGTATGTCAGCGCCCGCCTGACTTTATACCATTTCCCGTTCGGCGCCGGATGATCCGGCCGCGGGCGGTGCCGCGGCACCGAGCCAGTTCAGATGCTGGAGATCATGATGACCGACCTTACCAACCGCAAGGCCGAACTCCTCTCGACCCCCGTCGAGCACATCGACATTAGGAGCTTCGACGCTCGCCCGATTATCGACGGCATGAGCAAGATGAGCTTCACCAGCCGCGACCTCGCGCGCGCGACGGGCATCTACAACGCGATGCTGGCCGACAAGGACTGCTCGATCTTCCTCGTCATCGCCGGGTCGACGAGCGCGGGCGGGTGTATGGATCTGTATGCTGAGCTGCTGCGGTCTAACATGATCGATGGCATCGTCGCGACCGGGGCGTCGATCGTCGACATGGATTTCTTCGAAGGCCTTGGCCACAAGCACTATCAAGCGCTTGAAATCCCCGACGATAATGTCCTGCGCTCGCTCTACATCGACCGCATTTACGATACTTACATAGATGAGGAGCAGCTTCAGGACTGCGACGGTACGATCTTCGAGATCGCCGAGAGCCTTGAACCGAAGCCTTATTCGTCGCGCGCATTCATCCGTGAGATGGGCCGTTATCTAACCAAGCACGGCAAGAAGGACAACAGCCTCGTCAAGCTCGCCTTCGAGCATGACGTGCCGATCTTCTGTCCGGCGTTCGTCGATTCCAGCGCGGGCTTCGGTCTGGTCAAGCACCAGGTCGAGCGCATGAAGGCGAAGCAGCCGTACATGGTCCTCGACGCGATCGCCGACTTCCGCGAGCTGACCGACATCAAGATCAAGGCGGGGACGACCGGCCTGCTGATGATCGGCGGCGGGGTGCCGAAGAACTTCATTCAGGACACGGTGGTCTGCGCCGAGATCCTTGGCCACCACGACGTCGCAATGCACAGATACGCTGTCCAGATCACCGTTGCCGATGTCCGCGACGGCGCTTGCAGCAGCTCGACCCTCAAGGAAGCGGCGAGCTGGGGCAAGGTCGAGACGACACAGGAGCAGATGGTCTTCGCCGAAGCCGGATCGGTAATGCCACTGCTCGCATCCGACGCTTATCACCGCGGCCATTGGCGCGAGCGCGCCGTGCGCGCCTATGGAAAGATGTTCGACGGCTGAGCGCGGCTCCGTTCGCTTGGCCGGGTGTCAGCGCCGGAAGCTGGCCACCAGTTCGACGTGCGTCGACCAGCGGAACTGGGCAACGGGCCACAAGCGTTCGAGGACATATCCGCCTGCAACCAATATCGCAGCGTCGCGCGCGAAGGTATTGGGATTGCATGATACTGCGACGGCCACCGGCACCTTGCTTGCAGCGAGTTCTGTCACCTGGCTGACGGCACCCGAGCGTGGAGGATCGAAGACGACAGCGTCAAACCTGTCGAGTTCGGTGGTCGTCAGCGGACGGCGGAACAGGTCGCGGTGATCGACCGCGACACGTAGCCCGCTTGCAAGACTGGTGGCGGAACGGACGGCAGCGGCGAGGGCGGCGGTCGTCGTCTGCGCACCCTCGACGGCAAGCACGGCCGTGCCTTGCGCCGCGAGTGGCAGCGCAAAGGTGCCGAGACCGGTGAACAGATCCGCCACACGTCTCGCGCCGCCTGTTGCGGTAACGACGGCGGCGACGAGGACGGCCTCTCCCTCGCGTGTTGCTTGTAAAAAGGGCGCTGGCGGCAGGATGACAGGGACGCCGCCAAAGCTGATCGTCGGTGCGCGCGCTTCGGTGACAGTCTCGACGCCGTCTTCGCCCTCGACCGAAAGTCGAGCGATATCGTGCAGCGCTGAGAATTCGTTGAGGCGTTCGATCTCAACGAGTGTCCGTGCGCCGACGTTGGCAAGGAGAAGATCGACCCCGGTTTCGCTGTCGGTCAACGTCACACCGGCCCCCTGCCCTTCGCGTAATGCCGCGTTCAGCAGCGTCCGTAGTGGCGCGACAAGGTTGAACAGGTTGGGCGTCAGGATGTGACACTCGTGTAGATCGACGATGCGATGGCTGGCATCCGCGTTGAAGCCGAGCGTCAGCTGGCCGCCGCGTTTGACGGCGCGGAGTGACGCGCGGCGGCGGCTGCGCGGCGGGGACATCGCAACCGGGTCGATGGTGCCGATCGGCACGCGTGCGGCGTTGAGGGCAGCCACGATTCGCGTCGTCACCCAAGTGATGTAGGCCGCGTCGGTGACGTGCTGGAGCTGGCATCCGCCGCAGTCGGGGAAGTGGCGGCACGGCGGGTCGGCGTGATCGGGGCCGGGTTCGACCGCGAACGGGTCGAAGCGTACCCGGTCACCTGGGACGGTGGCGCGGACGAAGCGCCCATCGGCGGTAACACCGTCGCCGCGCGCCGCAAGACGGATGATGTCGACCCAGTCGTCGTTCACAGCGCCGCAACCGCACGCCCGACCGCGTCGGGGAGATCGTCGGCGGTCATCCCCGGTCCCGCCCGCCCCCCGGCATCACCATGAAGCCAGACTCCGGCGCACGCGGCGTCGAAAGCATCGAAGCGCTGCGCAAGGAGTCCGGCGATCACCCCCGACAGAACGTCGCCCGCCCCCGCCGTCGCCAGCCAAGGCGTCGAATGCGAATTGATCGCGGCACGGCCATCTGGCGCGGCGACGATCGTCGCCGGGCCCTTGAGGACCACCACCGCGCCGATCCGCGCGGCGGCGGCGCGGGCGCGGTCGAGGCGGCTGCCCGCCAGGTCGCCGAACAGGCGGCTGAACTCGCCGTCGTGCGGGGTAAGGACCGCCGGGCCGGTCAGCGCGGCGGCGAGGCGGTCGGGTGCGGCGGCGAAAGCGCTGAACACGCCGGCATCAAGGACGAGCGGCAGGCGGCTCGCGAGCAGTGTAGCGATTCGCAGATCGTCACCGCCGAGACCGGGACCCGCGACACCGGCGGCGAACCGGTGCGCCCCGAGCAGCGCCGCCACCCCCGCCGCGTCGTCGGCGGCGCGGACCATGACGGCGTCGAGGTGCGCGGCGTTCTCCGCCACCGCCGCCGCCGGGCAGGCGATCAGCGACAGGCCCGCTCCGGCCCGCGCGGCGGCCAGCGCGGCCAGCCGCGCCGCGCCGCCATGCCCTGCCACGCCGCCCAGCGTCAGCACCGCGCCGCGCGCGTATTTGTGGGCGTCGCGCGCCGGCGTCAGCGGTGGCGGGGCTGCGGTCGCGAACAGCGTCGCCGCGCGGATGTCGAAACCGAGGTCGGCGACGACGACCCGCCCGCAGCGGTCGGCGGCGAGCCCGTGCGCCGGCTTGGCCATGCCGAACGCAACCGTCAGCTCGGCGGTCAAGCTGTCGCCCGACCCGTCGTCGGCGTCGAGGCCGCTCGGCACATCGAGTGCAACGATGCGGGCCGCGGCGGCCAGCCGCAGCAGGTGCGCGGCAACGGCGGACGCGAGCGGGCGCGTGCGACCGATGCCGAGGACGGCGTCGACCAGAACGGCGGCCGGCAGCGCTTCGCCGAGCGGCACGACTATACCCGTCCAGCGTAGGCGCATCGCGCGCGCCGTCGGCGTTGCCGGATCGCCCGTAGCGGCGACGGTGACCGCGACCCCGGCCGCCGCAAGGTGGCGCGCGACGGCATAACCGTCACCACCGTTATTGCCGGTCCCGCAGGCGACTACGGCGCAGCGCGGCGCGGCGAACGCGAGGATCGCCCGCGCGGCGAGCACCCCGGCGCGATCCATCAGGTCGATCGCGGTGATACCGCTCGCCGCTTCGGCGGCACGCGTCGCGGTGGTGCCGAGCATCGGCGGCAGAGTCAGACGAGTTGCCATCGCGCGCCCGTGTAGTATGACCTTCGGCTATGTCCTATCGTCTTGTTTTCGCCTCCACCCTGCTCGTTGTCGGCGGCTGTACCCGATCGCCGTTGGCAGACCCGCATATTGTCCTACGCGGTGCAACACGCGGCGACGTTCCGCGCGATGTGAATGGCGAACCGATCCTTGACCGCGTCAAGCCGGTCCTCGCCGGTGCGTTACCGCCGCCGTCCAAACGCTGATCGCTTTAGCGTCACAGATCGGCGAAGACGTGGCGTTCGGCGCGCGCGCCGGGGTGGGTAACGGCGCCCTTTGACGCCGGGCCGACGGTCCGGCTGTAGCGCCACAATGCTCCGGATTGATAGGCATTGACCGGCGCGACCCACGCGACACGGCGACGGGCGAGTTCATCTGCAGAGACGTGGAGGTCGATCGTTCCCGCGCCCGCGTCGATCGCTATGATGTCGCCGTCTTCGACCAGCGCGATTGGCCCGCCGTCGGCAGCTTCAGGGCCGACATGACCAATGCAGAAGCCGCGCGTTGCGCCGGAAAAGCGTCCGTCGGTGATCAGCGCGACCTTCTCGCCCATGCCGAGGCCATAGAGCGCCGCCGTCGTCGACAACATTTCGCGCATCCCCGGCCCGCCCTTGGGGCCTTCATAGCGTATAACGACGACTTCGCCCTCGCGGATGGTGCGTGCATCAACGGCAGCGAAACAATCCTCCTCGCAGTCGAAGACCCGCGCCGGTCCAGTGAAAGCAAGTGTCGCCATCCCCGCGACCTTGACGATCGCGCCATCGGGAGCGAGCGACCCGCGCAGACCGACAACGCCGCCGCCGGGGGTAATTGGATTCGAGACCGGGCGGATGACCCTCTGATCGGGGTTCCACGCCACGTGCGCGAGATTTTCCGCCAGCGTCTTCCCCGTCACCGTCATGCAGTCGCCGTGGAGGAAGCCGCCGTCAAGCAGAGTCCGCATCACCATGTAGATGCCGCCGGCGTCATACAGGTCGCGCGCGACATAGCGTCCGCCGGGTTTAAGATCGGTGATGTACGGGGTGCGCTTGAAGATTTTCGCGACGTCGAACAGATCGAAATCGATCCCCGCCTCACTTGCCATCGCCGGCAGGTGGAGGGCGGCATTGGTCGACCCCCCGGTCGCGGCGACAACTGTAGCGGCGTTTTCGAAGGCTTTTCTAGTGCAGATGTCGCGGGGGCGGAGGTTCATAGCGAGACACGCCATCACCGCCTCCCCGGCGGCCACCGCGAGCTCGGCGCGACCGGCATAAGGCGCTGGCATCATGTTCGAATTCGGCAGCGACAGGCCGATCGCCTCAGCGACGCACGCCATTGTGTTGGCCGTGAACTGTCCGCCGCAAGCCCCGTGGCCGGGACACGCGACCTTTTCGAGCGCTGTCAGACGCGCCAGCGGGCAGGTCCCGGCGGCGAACTGCCCGACCGCCTCGAAAACATCAACGACGGTGACGTCCTTGTCCTCGAACCGCCCCGGGAGGATCGACCCGCCATAGACGAATACGCTCGGCACATTGAGGCGGAGCATCGCCATCATCATTCCCGGCAGCGACTTGTCGCACCCGGCGAAAGCGAGGAGCGCGTCATAGCTGTGGCCGCGCATCGATAGCTCGACCGAGTCGGCGATGACCTCGCGGCTGACGAGGCTCGATTTCATCCCTTGATGGCCCATCGCGATGCCATCGGTAACAGTGATGGTATTGAACCGGCGCGGTGTCCCGCCCGCCGCGATCACACCAGCGCGCGCAGCATCGGCCTGCGCATCGAGCGTCGTGTTGCACGGCGCCGAATCGTTGCCCGCTGAGACGACGCCGACGAACGGCTTGGCGATATCCTCCGCCGTCAGCCCCATCGCATAATAATAGGATCGATGCGGCGCACGCTCGGGGCCGACGGTGACGTGGCGGCTGGGCAGGTTGGCTTTGTCGAAGGTCATCAGTGTTCCTGTTAGCTGAACCGCGCCGGGCGTTTGGCGTGGAAAGCGGCAACGCCCTCGGTAAAATTGGCCCCTGTGAAGGCAGTGTCGAACTGAGCTGCCGAAGCGGCGTCGTCATCGGTCGCGCCGTCGAGGATGCGGCGGATGATCGCCTTTGCGGCAACCTGAGTCGTCGCCGACAGAGCCGCGACACGGGTCCCAAAGTCATCGACGGCACGGTCCAGATCCACAACGACCTCGTCGATCAGACCAATTCTGAAAGCTTCATCGGCGCCAAAGATGCGGGCGGTGAAGATCATCCGCTTCGCCCGCGACGCGCCAACCGCATCGATCAGCAGCTTTGTATCGTGTAGCGGATACACCAGCCCGAGCTTGGCCGGGGTCATCCCGAAACGCGACGACGTTGTCGCCAGCCGGATGTCACAGGCAAGCGCCACGCCGAGCCCGCCGCCGATCGCGTCGCCGTCGATCGCCGCGAGTATCGGCTTGGGCGCGCGGGCGAGCGTCGTCTGCGTGGCGCGGATGGCGGCATTGTTCCGCGCGCGCCACGCCGGGTCGGCTGCATGAGCGGCGAACTCGCCGATATCGGCCCCGGCGCAGAAGGCTCCCGCCGCGCCGGTAACAACCAGCAGACGCACCGACGGGTCGGCCATCGCGTGGTCGACGAGGCGCGGCAATTCCTCCCACATCGCGAGATTGACCGCGTTGCGGCGGGAGGGGTTGTTAAGCGTGAGCGTCGCGCGCGCGCCGTCGATGGTCAGGTCGAGCATGATGTATCCGCGTCTCGACCATCGGGCGGCGCGACGCAAGTCCGTTAACGGGCAAGGTCTTCGTCAGACTGAGTCGCTAAAAGACCCTGCATGCCTGACCATAGAAAAAGGCCGCGCGGCGTTCGCCGCGCGGCCAGTTCTGGGTCGAAGCGTTGCCCGCACCGGCGGGCGGAGACTCACTGGCCAGCGGTGACGACGGGCGCGGGCAGCGCGGCGAGATCGACACCTAGAATGTGCGCGGCGGCGGCAAACTTCTTGCCCGCCTCGACGCGCGCATGGTCGTCGCACAGCTTCTCACCGGTCGTGATTAGAATTGCGGCGCGCTGCTGGGCAGCGGCGGCCGCCGTGCTTGCGACGGTACGAAGCTGGCCGGGTGCTGCGGCGCACTGCTCGGCGTTCGTTCCGGCGTAGGCGGGAACAGCGGCACCGACAAAGGCAGTGGCGAGTGCGAGTGCGAGGGGAGCGGCGACGAGGAAGCGGGTGATCATGATATTTCTCCTTAAAGGATTAAGTTTCACTCAGAACAACTGAGTTGCGATCTAAGTCGTACTCAGAGCGCCGTCAAGGGGCTTTCTGAGTCACGATCAAAATAATTGAGCACGGCTCATGCTGCAGTGCAACAGAATTATGCGCGCAGCGTCGTCGCGGTTGTCCACCACGATGGTTGATCCGCCGCCAGAGTGGCCTGGGCGGCTGTGCAGGTGGCAACGGCGCGGTAAAGCGCCAGGCATGTCGCTCCCGACCCCGACATTCGCACAAATGACGCGCCGGTCGCGTCGAGAACTCGAAGAACATCGGCTATGACCGGTGCGATGGCGATCGCCGGTGGCGTCAGATCGTTGCGCGCCGTCCGCCACTGCTGCGGGTCGAGCGCGCCGCGATCGAGCGCGTCCCATCCGGCAAAGACCGGCCCCGTCGGCACGGCGACGCCGGGATTCACAAGCAGGATCGTGGTGCCGGCAAGACCGAGATCTACGGGTGACAAAATATCGCCCTTCCCGACACCGGCGAGTGCCTGACCGAAGACGCAGGCTGGAACATCGGCCCCGAGCGGCGCGGCAACGGCTGCGAGCCGTTCCAGAGGCCAGTCGAGTTGCCAGAACCGGTTGAGTAGGCGCAGCGTTGCCGCTGCATCTGCCGACCCGCCCCCCAGCCCGGCCGCAACCGGAATGCGCTTATCGAGCGTCAGCGCTGCGTTAGCCGGACAGCCGCCCGCGACGGCGAGTGCCCGCGCCGCGCGCAGGACGAGGTTATCCCCCTCCCCCACCGCCGCCGTGAATGGGCCATCGACCCTGAGGCTCAGCCCATCGCCGGCCCTCACCCGGATTGTGTCGCCGAAGTCAGTGAAGGCAAACAAAGTTTCGAGGTCGTGATAGCCGTCGGAGCGGCGGCGGCGAAGGTGGAGGGCGAGGTTGACCTTCGCCGGGGCAGCTTCGATCAACGCGGCGTGCCCTCAGGGATCGCCGGTAACGCCGCCCCCTGCGCCACCGCGACGTCGAGGCCAAAGTCTAGTTTGCGCGCGAGGAGCGCGGCTTGCGGCGGTTCCGGCGAGAGATTGGCCGCCGCGCGCCAGCGGAAACGCGCTTCCAGCCGCCGCCCCGCGCGCCAATAGGCATCGCCCAGGTGCTCATTGATCGTGGCGTCACCCGGTTCAAGGCGGGCAGCGACTTCGAGAGCGGGCACCGCGCGGGTGTCGTCGCCCGCGCGAAAATATGCCCAGCCCAGCGAATCGGCGATAAAGCCGTCGTCGGGTCGCAACGCGGCAGCGCGAGCGATCAGCGCAGTCGCTTCTGGTAACATTTGCCCTCGGTCGAGCATGGCATAACCAAGATAGTTGAGGACAGTCGGCTCGTCGGGGACGATTTTAAGCGCGGTACGGAGGTCCGCCTCTCCCCGCACCCAGTCACCCGCCTGTTCCGATGCCGAGCCGCGATAGAAATACAGGGTCCATCCGGCATCGGCCCCGGCGAGTGCGATCGCCCGTGAATAATCCGCCGCCGCCGCCGCGTGTCGCCCAAGTTTGCGCTCAAGGTCGCCGAGGCGCTGCCAATCGTCGGCGGTCGCCTGCGACCCGGCAGCGGCGACTTCGAGGATCGCGCGGGCCTCGTCGTCGCGCCCGAGAACGGCCAACGCTAGGCCACGGTGCCGCGTAGCGACGGCGGCGAGATCATCGCGTGGGCTAATCCGGGTATAGGCCGTCAGCGCCGCCTCGGCGTGGCCGCTGCGCGTGAGAACATCGCCCGCGATCAGCCACATCTCCCCGACCTCGGGCGCAAGGAGTGTTGCAGCGCGAGCGAAAGCGACCGCGAGTGGCACCGGACGCTCACGCGACAGATCGCCCGCGATCCGAGCGGCGAGATAAGCGGCGCCAACGCGCGGCTCGGTCGCGCCAGGATCAAGGCGTTGGCCGCTCGCCAATCGCTTTGCTGCTGCGCTCACGACCGAGTTGGGGGCACCGCTCGCGAGCAAGGCACGAGCTTCGTCGGGTTTATGCGCGGCGACCAGCGCAGACGCCGCAGCGATCCGCAGCCGGTCGACACCGCCTGCCTCGCCGTTGACCATTGCGACGAATAGGGGCGCGGCCTCGGCCGGACGCTTGGCCGCCGCAAGGATCATGGCGCGGTGTTCAGTGATATAGCTTCGCGCCACGCCGGTGAATTGGGCAGGGTCGACAAGCGCAAGGGCCGCGTCGACATCCCCGCGCCCCAATCGAACCCACGCGCCGACGACCGGGGCGACGACGGCAGCATAGCCGGTATCGGGAAGACCCTTGAGCGCATCGACCGCGCCCCAGTCACGCCGCCGCAAGGCGTCGGCGAGCCGGACGAGCGCGGTCGCCGCATCGCCCTTCCCGCCCGTCTCGAGATCTCGAGCAAGAGTTGTCACCAATCTGTCGTCGCCAGCGATGAGCGCGGTGTCGAACGCACGACGTTGGAGAATCGGATCGCCGGGGTCGCCCTTCATCGCGGCCCCGTAGTAACGCGCGGCGTCGGCGGAACGGTTGTCTGCGTCGGCGAACCTCCCGAGAACATAGTCGTGGCTCGCGGTCGTTATTGGAAGAGCGATCGCGGCGGCGGGAGCGGCGCTTGAAAGAATGACGGCGGCAGCGCGGGTTACAAACATCGGCATCAGCGGTCGCATCTCCACGGGACAGGTAGAGCATAGTAGCGTGGAATGGGGTATTGTGGACAGTGGGAGCGAGGCGGACGCGGATCAAGCATCGCAAGGATAGGCGCGCCGCCCTCGCGCCTACATGTTCGGATAATTCGGACCGCCGCCGCCCTCCGGCACCACCCAGACGATATTTTGGGTCGGATCCTTGATATCGCACGTCTTGCAGTGGACGCAGTTCTGCGCGTTGATCTGAAGACGCGGACCAATAGGTTCGTCGACAATTTCATAGACTCCGGCTGGGCAATATCGTTGTGCCGGTTCGTCGTAGAGGGGCAGGTTGATCCGTATTGGCACGCTTGCGTCCTTTAGCGTCAGGTGGACTGGCTGGTCTTCCTCATGGTTGGTGTTCGACAAAAATACCGAGCTAAGTTTGTCGAAGCTGAACACCCCGTCGGGCTTGGGGTAAACGATCGGACGAACATGTTCCTTGCGCTTTAGCGCCTCGTTGTCGCGGTGATGGCCGAACGTGAAGGGCATCCGCAGGCCGAGGTGCTCCGCCCACATCGTTACCCCGGCGACCCCGGTGCCGACAACATTGCCGAACTTTTCAACTGCCGGCAGCGTGTTGCGGACACCCCGCAATTCAGCCTCGACCCAGCTTGTGTCATACGCCTCCTGATAACCGGCGAGGCCGTCGTTCGCACGCTGGCTGATGATGGCGTCGACGGCAGCGTCGGCGGCCATCATGCCAGTCTTCATCGCCGTGTGGCTGCCCTTGATGCGCGGCACGTTCAGGAACCCGGCGCTGCACCCGATCAGCGCGCCACCGGGGAAGGTCAACTTCGGCACCGACTGCCACCCGCCGTCATTGATCGCGCGTGCACCATAGCTGACACGACGCCCCCCGGTCAGGATGTCCTTGAGGGCCGGGTGCGTCTTCCACCGCTGCATCTCATCGAATGGCGACAGATAAGGGTTTGCATAGTTAAGCCATGTCACGAAGCCCAACGCGACCTGGTTGTTCGCCTGGTGATAAATGAACCCACCCCCGCCTGTCGCATCGTCGAGGGGCCAGCCTTGTGTATGGATAACCTTGCCAGGAACGTGCTTCGCGGGATCAATGTCCCACAATTCCTTGATCCCAAGGCCATAGACCTGCGGCTGGCTATCCTTGTCGAGCTCAAAACGGCGGATCAGCTGTTTCGACAAATGTCCGCGCACGCCTTCGGCAAAGAAGGTATATTTGGCATGGAGTTCAAGGCCGGGCGTGTAACTGTCCTTGTGCGTTCCGTCGCGGGCGACGCCCATATCGCCGGTCGCGACCCCCTTGACTGCACCATGCTCGTCGAACAGCACTTCGGCAGCCGCGAACCCGGGGAAGATCTCGACGCCGAGTGCCTCTGCCTGGCTGCTCAGCCAGCGGCAGAAATTGCCGAGACTGACGGTATAACAGCCCTTGTTGTTCATAAACGGCGGCATCAGGCCATGCGGAAAATCGTACTTCTTGCCCGCCGTCAGAACCCAGTGGTGGTTCTCGATCACCGGCACAGTCAGCGGTGAATCCAGATCACGCCAGTTCGGCAGCAATTCATCGAGTGCCCGCGGATCGACCACCGCGCCCGACAGTATGTGCGCACCTATCTCGGCTCCTTTTTCAAGAATACATACCGAAACGTCGATGCCTTTTGCCGCCGCTGCCTGCTTCACGCGGATGGCTGCCGACAGACCGGCGGGACCCCCGCCGACGATGACGACGTCATAAGGCATCGCCTCGCGATCCGTCCGCGCCAAGGTCTCGCTCATGTTCGTCCCTCGCTGCCGCGCGTCTTAACGACACGTCGTGTAAACTGTCCCGTTCATCAGATACGCACCCATCGCCGCCTTGACCAGAGGATGCGCCGTCGCACTATGTCGGCCGATGATCGGGGAATTACAGCCAGACCGCGCCGAATTCGCCGCCGCTCTCCAGTGGCTGGTAACGGCAGGGGTCGATACGGTCGTCGGCGAAGCGCCATTCGCGTGGCTGGCCCCGGTCGGGCCGATTTCCGTTGCGGTCGATGCACGGCGCGAGGTCACCGTTGTCGCGCGCGCCGCCTTAGCAACAATCAACGCCGACAGCTTGTCCGCCCTCGCCGCAGCGCTGATTGAGGGACATTCGACCGCGTTGTTCGCCGATGGGACGCCGGGTGATGCCATGGTCATCGGCGACCGCCCAACCGCCGCCGATGCCGCCGCCGGACGTGTTTTCGCCGATGCCGCTGGAGCGCTGCTCGACAAGATGTTGGCGGCGATCGGCAGGTCGCGCGGCGACACATATCTCGCAAACGCCGTGCCATGGCCGGGTAGCGGCAGCGCGACACCCGCCGAAACTGCGGCGAGCGTGCCGTACCTTCGCCGTCAAATCACGCTTGCACGCCCGAAGGCGATCCTCGCGCTGGGGCAGGCTGCAGCGACCGCGCTGACTGGATCGACCGTCGGCATCAACCGCCAGCGCGGGCATTGGGTCGAGGTCGACGGCATCGCGGTCATGCCAACCTTCCACCCGGCGCATTTGCTGCGCCACCCGGCTCACAAGGCGCTGGCGTGGGCGGACTTGTGCGCGTTCCGGACGCGGCTCGCATGAGGCGGATGATCGCCGCCTTCGCTCTCGCCGCTATACTCGCACCTGTCGGAGCTGTTGCCGACGACGAGCACGACGCGACGATCACCGTCACCGGCTATACGGGCATTACTGCAGCCCAGCGCCGCGTCCCGGCCCAACTCACCATCGCACAGCGCACCGTGTATCGCACGATCTTCCTCGCGATCGATGCCGGGCGCTATGCCGCCGCGCAGACGGCGCTCGCCGCTCTTCCCGACGGCCCCCTTCACGCGAGCGCGATGGCGCAGCTGTTTCTGGCGCGGGGCGCGGGGCGGGGCGGCGTACCGGCCGATTGGCTCGCGGCGAACACGGACTTGCCGCAGGCCCCACGCCTTGTTGCTATCGCCGCGCGCGGCAGTGACATGCCGCTGCTTCCGGCCCAGCGCGTGTTGCGTTCGGTCAGCTTCACTCCAGCGATCGGACCGCGTTCGGCGCGTGGCGACGGTGCTCGGGATGCCGAGACGATTGCGCGATTAAAGCCACTCTTAGCCGCCGATCGCAACATCGACGCGGAGGCGATTATCACCGCCGCCGCCCCCGGATTGTCGCCCGAGGTTGCCGCCGAATGGCTGGAGCGCGTGGCCTGGAGTTCTTACGGCGCGGGCGACGACTTCGCCCCCGAGCGACTGGGTCGCGCCGCCGCCAGCGGTAGTAGTACATGGTCGGCGCTCGGCGGCTGGACGGCCGGTCTGGCGGCCTTCCGGCGCGGCGATTGCGGGGCGGCGGCGGCGGCGTTCGACGCCGTGTCGTTGCGCTTCGGTGCGGAGGACATCGCTCCAGCGGCAAATTTCTGGGCGGCTCGCGCCTATCTGGCGTGTGGCAAGCCCCTCGAGGTCGCCAAACGTCTCGGAGCGGCAGCGGCGCGGCCCGACAGTTTTTACGGGATGCTCGCACGGCGTACTCTGGGCCTCGCGCAACCACTTGATTGGGCGGAGCCCGACTTTATTACCGCCGACTGGAATCATCTGTCGGCGCTGCCAGGGGCACGGCGGGCGGCGGCGCTCGTCGAAATAGGCGAGATTGGACTTGCCGACCGCGAGCTGAAATATCTCGCGACGACGGCTGCTGCCGACGATTATCCGGCGATCCTCCGGCTGGCGGCGCGGCTGACGCTGCCCGCGACACAGTTCTGGCTCGCCCATCATCCACCCGCTGGCATCGATCCGCCGATGAGCGCGCGCTACCCCGCGCCCGAATGGAATCCGGCGCATGGCTGGCGAGTCGATCGCGGCCTAGTCTTCGCC
>JANYFA010000057.1 GCA_025362895.1 Sphingomonadaceae bacterium
CCAAAGATAGGAGTTCGCTACCCCGCCGCAACCGGCGGTGTCGCCAAAGCGTCACATACCATATGTAGTAGGGCCACAAGATTTTGTCGGGGATAGTCCCATGGTGACCCACCCCTTGACCGCGCTCGCACCCGGCTTCCCGTCGGTCGCGGCGGCGCGGGCGGGGCTGCCGCCGACGACATGGGCCGGCGACGACGATGATGCCCCGCTGAAACGCAAGCTGCGCTTTCGCAGCGTGTGGATTTCGGACACTCACCTCGGCACCGCCGGATGTAACGCCGAGTTGCTGCTCGATTTCCTCAAGTCGATCCAGCCCGACACGCTGTACCTCGTCGGGGACATCATCGACGGCTGGCGGTTGAAGCGCGGCTGGTACTGGCCGCCGCGCCACAACGATATCGTCCGCCGGGTCCTGAAGCTCGCCAACAAGGGCACCCATGTCATCTATGTCCCGGGCAACCACGACGAGGTCCTGCGCGACTATGGCGGGCTCAGCTTCGGCGGCGTCGATGTCGTCCCCGAGGCGATTCACGTCACCGCCGACGGTCGCCGCCTCCTTGTGCTTCACGGCGATGAGTTCGACGGCGTCGTCCTGTATGCGCGCTGGCTCGCCTTCCTCGGCGACTATGCCTATGCCGCGCTGCTCCACCTAAACGTCGGCTTTAACCGCGTCCGTCGCCGCTTTGGCCTGCCGTACTGGTCGTTGTCGGCGCATATCAAGAAAAAGGTCAAGAACGCCGTTGCCTTCATCTCGCGCTTCGAGGAGGCGGTCGCCCATGCCGCTCACGAACGCGGCGTCGACGGCGTCGTGTGCGGACACATACATTCGGCCGAGATCCGCCAGTTCGGCGGCGTCACCTATTACAATGACGGCGATTGGGTCGAAAGCTGTACGGCGCTCGTCGAGCACGCCAACGGGCACCTCGAAATCCTCGATTGGGCCAAGCGCGTCGCCGCGCGCGGAACGACGGTCGAGCCGGAACTCGAACTGGTCTGAGGCGGGTAGCGAAGCGATCGTGCCGGCGGCCTCCCGCCGGAAGTCCGGGCGTGGTGTGCGCGCGCCGCGTAACTTTACAAACTTCACAGCCCGACGCTCTGTGGCGGATAGGGCATTTGCAGTCCGCGCCGCCTCGAACCGTCGGCCTCGGCCGCCGCGCAGGGAAGCGGTTGACCGGTCGGGACCGGGTCAGGACGCTGAAACCAACAATGAGAAAGAGCGATATCGCAGCAGGCGACCGAGACGGCGAAAGTTACCCCGTTCCGGGCGCTGTAGGACAGCGAATTCGCGCGAGGTCGGGGACGCTGGGAAGCGCCTACTGCGGCACGTCGCTGGTATAGGCGTGGTGTTCCTTGTCGCCGCCGAGCCCGGTGGGCAGGTCGAGCTTCGGCGCTTTGGCGCTGGCCTTGCGGCCACTGGCCGTCGTCTCGGATCCTGCCGATCCGGGGGGTGCAACGCCCTGATCCGTCGTGCCGCCGCCAAGCGTGACGCCCTTGTCGGCGGTGCGCTTGTACAGCCCGAGCGCCTGGCGGGTCGATGCACAGCCAGCAACCGCGACGACCAGCGACAGGACCAGCAGTGCGCGCATTCGAAACTCCTCGGCGTGACCTGCGCCGTGTGAACCGGGCGCGGCGGCTTGGCAAGCAAGGGGAGGCGCTTCACTTCTTCAGCGAACGCGCCTACGCTCAGATCCGGCCAGAGGATTGGACGGTCGCCGCTGTCGCAAGACAGGGGAGGAAAGTCCGGGCTCCACGGAACGACGGTGCCGGGTAACGCCCGGCGGGGGCAACCCCAGGGACAGTGCCACAGAGAGGAGACCGCCAGGGCCAAAACCTTCGGGTAATGCCTCCGGCAAGGCTGAAAGGGTGCGGTAAGAGCGCACCGCGCGACTGGTAACAGAAGCGGCAAGGTAAACCCCACCGGGAGCAAGACCGAATAGGGACGGCGCGCGAGTTCGCTCGCAGGGCAGGAACCGGCCCAGTCGTCCGGGTTGGTTGCTGGAGGCCGGCGGTAACGCCGGTCGTAGAGGAATGACCGTCCACGGGTGGTGACACCCCGGACAGAACCCGGCTTACAGATCCTCTGGCTATTTTATTCAATTGTCATCCCCGCGTGCGCGGGGATGACAATTTGCTTGTTTCATCCCCGCACAATCCCGCCCTAAAGAGCGGCATGACCATGACCTCGCTCCGCTTCGATCACGGCGAAACCATCGACATGCTCCGCGACAGCATCGCCGCCTTCGCCGCCGCCGAAATCGCCCCGCGCGCCGCCGATATCGACGCCGGAAACCTGTTCCCGCGCGACTTGTGGCCGAAGCTCGGCGACCTTGGGCTCCACGGCATAACGGTGCCCGAGGCAGACGGCGGCGCGGGGCTCGGCTACCTTGCCCACGTCGTCGCTGTCGAAGAAATCAGCCGCGCGTCGGCGAGCGTCGGCCTCAGCTACGGCGCGCATTCTAACCTGTGCATCAACCAGATCGCGCGCTGGGGGACAGCGGCGCAGAAGGCGAAGTATCTGCCTCAGCTGATCAGCGGCGAGCACCTTGGAAGCCTCGCGATGTCCGAATCAGGGTCGGGCAGCGACGTCGTGTCGATGCGGCTCAAGGCCGAGAAGCGCAACGACCGCTACGTCCTGAACGGCACCAAGTTCTGGATCACCAACGGTCCCGGTGCAGATACGCTTGTCGTTTACGGCAAGACGAACCCCGACGCGGGGGCGAAGGGTATCACCGCCTTCCTCATCGAGCGCGGTATGGCGGGGTTCTCGACCGCGCAGAAGCTCGACAAGCTGGGCATGCGCGGGTCGGATACGTGCGAACTGGTGTTCGAGGACTGCGAGGTGCCCTTCGACAATGTCCTCGGCGAGGAGGGGCGGGGCGTTCAGGTTCTGATGAGCGGGCTCGATTACGAGCGCGTCGTGCTCGCCGGTGGGCCGTTGGGCATTATGCAGGCGTGCCTCGATGTCGTCGTCCCGTATGTTCACGAGCGCAGACAGTTCGGTCAGGCGATCGGCGAGTTCCAGCTGATGCAGGGGAAGCTCGCCGACATGTACGTCGCGCTGTCGACGGCGAAGGCGTACACCTACGCTGTCGCGCAGGCGTGCGATCGCGGCGAGACGACTCGCAAAGACGCCGCCGGGTGCATTCTGTATGCCGCCGAAAAGGCGACGTGGATGGCGCTCGAGGCGATCCAGGCGCTCGGGGGCAATGGCTATATCAACGATTATCCGACCGGGCGGTTGCTCCGCGACGCGAAGCTGTACGAGATCGGCGCGGGGACGAGCGAAATCCGCCGCTTCCTGATCGGCCGAGAGCTGTTCGACGAAAGCCGTTAGGCGCGATGAGGCTGCTCGGCGCGGTCCTTGCGGGTGGGCGGTCACGGCGGTTCGGGAGCGACAAGGCCATGGCTGTGCTCGACGGTCAACCGCTCATCGCCCATGTCATCGCGCGGCTCCGCCCGCAGGTCGATGCCCTTGTCGTCGTTGGGCGCGATCATTTCAGCGAAGTCACGGTTCCCGACGTACCCGCTCCCGGCCTCGGCCCCCTTGGCGGGCTCAACGCCGCGCTGACCTATGCCGCCGCCAACGGCTTCGATGCGGTACTGACGAGTGGGTGCGACCTGCCGCGTTTGCCGCTCAATCTTGTCACGCGGCTTGGGGAAGGGCCGGCGTTCGCCACCGGCCAGCCGTTGCTGGCGATATGGCCGGCGGCGCTGGCACCCGTGCTCGCCGTGCATCTGGCCCAGAGTGTCGACCGATCGGTGAGCGGGTGGATCGCGGTGACGACAGCGCGGGCGGTCGACCTCGGGCCGATCGTTAACATCAATGTTGTCAGCGACCTCGCGACATTGGGCGAATAATCGCCGCGAGGGAACAAGGCCACGGTCGCCGCTGGCGATTGGTTCGACCGCCTCAAGGCAGAGCACAACATTGCACTGGCCATCATCGCGGCGCTCGAGCAGATCGACAAATCTTCGCCGGCATGGCTGGCGCGGTTGCGGACGATGAAAACGGCCATCGAGGCACATGTTGGCGAGGAAGAAGACGTCATCTTTCCCCGCCTTCGCGCTAAGCTAAGTCCCGAGGAAAATAAGAAGCTGACCGGGCGGATGAATCGCGAAGGTTTCAAGGTCGCTTAATAACGGGTCGCTGCGGGCAGGTTTGTCCTGCTCGCAGCGACCCAGTCATATAGCCGTGATTCACATCGGCGGGACGACGCCGCCGACGCCGACCGCGACCTGATTGGCCGCAAGTTTCCCGTCCGGCGTCTTCATCGTGATGAGGAAGACGTGCGCGCCGGACACGAGCTGCGCCGCCGTCCCTTCGGCGAAGGCGACGATCGGGACGCGCGCCGGGACGACAACTTCCTGGGTGCCGCCCTTGTAGTCGACAGTCAGTGTCCGCCCGCTGTGATGCTTGATGGTGCCGACCTTGCCGACGTTGCCGTTGGTCATTGTGCTCGTCGGGCCGCGATCCCAGCCGTAATGACCCTCGCCGAGGCCGCGCATCGCTTCGGGGAAGACATGGACCTCGGTCGCCTCGAGGACGCCACCCTTGCCGGGCTTGGCGGTCGTGCCGATGAAGCTGTTCGGTTTGATCGCGTCGAGACCGATCTTCGACAGCGCCGCAACCTTGGTGCCCGGGGCAAGCATCACGGCGACCGTCGTGCCGTCGTTCGCCTTGACCGTCAGCAGTGCCGGGTCGGCGGACACGATCGTGCCGCGGACAAACACCGGCGCGGCGGGCTTCATCAGATCGGCGGACGCTGCGGTCGCGAGAAGGGTAGCGGCGGCGATGGCGGCAAAATTTTTGATCATCGTAAGTCTCCCCGAAACGGTGATGTTACCCCGGTTGTTACGAGCGCGAAAGCGGGGTCGCGTTACTTGACCTTCAGCGCGAGTGAAAAGGATCAAAGGCCTATTTTTATCCCTTCTTCATTGCCGCGATCCAGTCGTTGATCTTAGTTTCGAGGACCGCCATCGGCAGCGCGCCGCTCATCAGCACCTGCTCGTGAAAGGCGCGGACGTCGAATTTTGCTCCCAGCTCGGCTTCGGCCTTGGTACGCAGGCGGCGAATCGTCAACTGGCCGACCTTGTACGCCAGCGCCTGACTGGGGATCGCGATGTAGCGTTCCACCTCGGCGGTCGCGTCGGTTTTCGACATCGCCGAATTGTCGAGCATATATGCGATCGCCTTGTCGCGCCCCCAGCCCTCGTTGTGGATGCCGGTGTCGACGACCAGGCGCATCGCGCGCAGGATCTCGTCGTTCAAATGACCATAGTTCTGGTAGGGGTCGGTGAAGAAGCCGAGTTCATAACCGAGGCTTTCCGAATAAAGCGCCCAGCCTTCGACGTAGGCGGTGTTGCCGCCGAACCGCTGGAAGGCGGGCAGCGCCGTGTTCTCCTGTGCGAGGCTGATTTGAAAGTGGTGGCCGGGCCGCCCCTCGTGCAGGAACAGCGTCTCATACCCCCAGGTGTAACGCGCCGGGAGGTCGTAGCTGTTGTAATAAAACGTGCCGGGGCGCGACCCGTCGGGGGTACCCTGCTGGTATTCGCCGCCAGCAGCGGTTTTTTCCTTGTACGCCGGCTCCGGCTTGATATCGAGCGGCGACTTGGGAATCGTCGCGAAGTCCTTGCCGACGACGGCGCCAACGCGCTTGTCGATGGCGAAGAAGGCGTCGCGCATCGCGTCGGCGCTCTTTGGGGCGAACCGTGGGTCGGTGCGTAAGAATGCGGCGAAGTCTTGGAGCGACCCCTTGAAGCCGACGGCGTCCTTCACCTTGGTCATTTCACCGTGGATGCGATCGACCTCGCGCAGACCGAGGGCGTGAATATCCTCGGGCGTCATCGTCGTCGTCGTCGTCGCTTCGACAAGGTAGCGATACAGCGCGCGCCCACCGGGCATCTGACCAAGGCCGACCGTCGTCCGTGCTTTCGGCACATAGACGTCGCGGATGAAGTCACGCAGCCGCGTCTGCGCCGGGTTGAGCCGATCTTTGATAAAGGCTGCATAGGACGCGGTGATCCGCGTCTTGTCGGCTGCGGTGAACGTATCGGGGAACTTGGTCACGGGCTTGTAGAAGACGCTCGCCTCGACGGTCGGCGGGAGAAGCGCATCCATCTGGCCAACGACGTTGACCATGACGAGACGCGGGTTGGTGACGCCGCTCGCCAGCCCCTGCTGCATCCGCTGGATCGCGCGGTCGATGTAGACGACGTATTCGGCAAGGCGGTGAAGGTTATCGTCATAATCCTTGACCGTCTTGAACGGGGCCGCACCCTCGCCCGATGAGAGATCGGGAACGAAGGTCTGGAAGCCGCTGAAATGATCGACTGGGCGGACAATCGTCGCGGCGAGGAGCGCGGGCGCGAAGCCGCGCAGGCCGACTTCGGTCTGGTACTTGAAGACATCGTAGCTGATCCGGTCGTCGGCGTTGAGCGACGCGCGTGGGATCGCCTTGAGCGCGGCCAGATCAGCCTCACCGGCTGCCTTTTCGCGCGCATTATAGCCGTCGGTGATGAAGTCGCCGAACTGATCGCTGTAGCGCATGTCGCCGCGGAACAGCGCCTGGATCGGATTGCGCTTGAGGCTGGCCTCGTCGGACGCGGCGAACAACGCGACGAGACGGGCGTGGGGGGAAGCGGCGTCGGCGGCCGGGGTTGGGGCAGGGGACAGCGACTGCGCGAGTGCGGGAACTCCCGCGAGAATAGTGACGGCGAGGAGTGCGGAGCGGAACATGACAGGCCTTTGCGACGAGTGAACGCCAGTGTCGTAGCGGCGTACCACAGCGCTGTCGACGACGATCTTACCGCGCGCCGGGCTCAGGCGCGCACCAATCCCGCGATCTCCTTTACCCCGCTGCCCGGAAACAACACTTCACTCAGCCGCGCCGGATCGACCCCGAAACTTCCCGCCGCCGCGCCGAGCATCATGCTGCGGAGGTCGGTCGTCGGGCGGAGATCGCGGTTCTCGTACAGCTGTGCCGCGCTCAGCCCCGGCCAGTCGGCGACGACGCGCCCGCCCGCGACCGCGCCACCCGCCATGAAGGCCGCCCCGCCGGTGCCATGGTCGGTCCCACCGGTGCCGTTGACCGCCGCCGTCCGCCCGAATTCGGTCGCGGCGAGGACGGTCGTGTGCGCCCAGGCGCTGCCGAGGCCGTCGTGGAGCGCGCCGAACACCGCGTCGAGTTGCTTGAGTTGGTTCGCCAGCCGCCCTGCCTGCTGGGCGTGAGTATCCCAGCCGAGAAGCTCGATGACGGCGATGCGCGGGCCGGTGGGCTGGGCAAGGAACTTCGCGGCGAGCTTGCCGAGGGCGGCAGGGTCGGACTTGGGACCATCGCCTCCTTGCGCCAGCGTCCGCGCGTCCATCGCCTCCGACCACAAGGGATGGAGCAGAGCATCCTGCTCGTACAGGCCAGCGACACGGTGGAGCAGGTCATCGTTCGCATCCGGAAGTGCCGACGGGGCATAGCTCGTCACGGGGGCGGGACCGCGAAGAACCATCGGCACTGTCACCGCGATCGCGATCGCCGGCTCGCGCGACTCCGGCAAGGCCGCGACGAGGCGGTTGAGCCAACCGCCCTTGAGGGCATAGGCCGCCGTCCCGCCAGTTTCGAGGACGTTCTGCGCGTCGAAATGGGAGCGCTCGCGGTACGGCGATGCGACGGCGTGGACGACCAGCGCCTCCGATACCTTGTACATTGCGGCGAAGCGCGGCATCGCCGGGTGAAGGGCAAAGGTTGCGTCGAGCGGGATCGACTCCCCCGCCGGACGGGCGAGCGCCCCGCGCAGCGGCGCATAGGCGGGGTCGCCGACCGGCATGACGGCGGTCATCCCGTCCATTGCGCCACGCAGGATGATGAAGACGAAGCGCGCGTCTCCCGGCGCAGCCGCAAAGGCGAGACGTGGGGTGAGGGCGGCGACGCCCGTCAGCGCGGCGCGGGCGAACAGAGTGCGGCGGGTGAGGATCATCGGGTTACTCCGAAACTAGCGGCTGCCATCCCGGCGAAAGCCGGGACCCATGGTGGGGCATAGCGACGGTTCGACGTTGGTCGGCGCGTTGGGATCCTGGCTTTCGCCGGGCTGACGGCGAGAGATAATCACCGCCGCATGAACTCGGGTGCGACGAGGAGCAGTGCGAACGCTTGCGCGGGCGAAGCCGCCTTGGCCACCGCCGCTGCCGTCGTCGGCGACCATGTTCCCGGCATCAACCGTGGTCCGAGTGCCCGTGCGTCGAGCGTCGGTGCGGCGGCGGCGATGCGCTGGGCGACTTCGACCCGGCGCAGGATCGCGTCGGGGGCGGCCCAGCTGGCGGCGACGTCGTCCCACCCGGCGGGCGAGCCCGGACGCCATATCGGCTGGCCGAGCTGTGTCAGCGCGCCGACCTGCTTGGCGTCGGCGGTTCGCGCGCCGATCCCGCGCAGCGCCGACACCGTCCAGTCCCACGGCGATTTGAACTTGGCGAGCGCCGTTGCCCACGCCTCGGGCGCGTCGATCAGCGCGCGATAGACGGCGACCAGGTTCCCACCGGTCGCGACGTGAACTGCCGCAATGTGATCGACGAGGGCGGGTGGCGGGCCGTCGGCGACGAAGTGGCGGACGAGCTTGGTCGCGAGGTGGCGCGCCGTTGCCGGGTGCACGGCGAGCGCGCGGAGCATCGTCGCTGCTTGTTCGCCGCCGCGGTCTGGATAGCGGACACCGAGCAGGGTTCGCGTACCGGGCTCGTGCCAGTTGGTCTGAAAAACGAAGACGCCGTCGGGGGCTTCCACGCCGATGCCGCGCCGCACGAAGCCGCCGGTGCTCCACCCGGTCAGCGCGCGCGCGAGTTCCTGAACGTCGGCCTGTGAATAGCCACTGCCGACGCCCAGCGTGTGCAATTCCATGATTTCACGCGCAAGATTTTCGTTGAGGCCGACCTTGCGTGCACGATCCGACCGACGCGCCGCACGAAGACCCAATGCCGAGCCGGGGCCGATCGACTGCGCCTGATCGAGGTAGAGGAGCATGGCCGGATGACGCTCGACCGCGAGGAGGAGGTCGGCGAAGTGGCCAAATAAATTCGGGCGAATCGCCTCGAACTCGAGCGTTCCCGCAAGCCCGATCGTCGTGAGCTTGTCCGCTGACACCGCGAAATGATTCGCCCAAAAATGTGCCAGCCGCTCCGGAAACGGCGTTAACGAGGTGACGGCAGCCGCAATGCGGGCCTGCGCGAGACCGGTGTAGCTGGCACGGTACGCCTGCCGCAATTCGGCGCGTAGCTCCATTTGAGGCGAATTGACCGTGGTGTCGGCGGCGACTTCGGCCACCGGCGGGATCGCGGCGAGCTCGGGGATGGCTTTGGCTCCCCCCAGCTGGTCGCGGATCATCAGCAGAGATTCGTGATACTGCCGCGCCATCGCCGCGCTCGTCGGAACGCTCGCCAGCGCTGCCGGACGCGGGTCGAATGCCGCCATCTGCTCGATAAGCCAGCGTTTGGGCTCAGCCGGCAACGCCTCATCAGGACGCGCGCCGAGGCCAAAGCGGTTGACGGCGATTGCGACTTCGGCAGCGACTGCGGTCATATGCGTGTCCAGCGGTGATGCCGTGATTACGCGCGGAGGAGCGGCTCTCCCTTGCTCGGGCGCCGCCCGGCGACGAGTATGATCGCGACGAGCGGTACGAGCCAGACGATCCGCGCTTGATAGCGTGCGAATGGCCCTGATAGGACACCGCATACTGCGGCGTTGACGACGACGGCGGCGAGCAGAAAGCCGCTCGCCGCGACGAGCCGGTGTGGCGCGCGCGTGATCCCACGCCGAGTGATCAGCGCCGCCAACGCGGTAACGACCGCGATGACGGCGACGGCACCATGCCAGACCTTCGACACCGGCACCGTCAGCCGTGAGCGGCACAACGTGTGTCGTGGCCCGCACGCCTCGACTCCGGCAATCATCACCGGCAGGTTCGTCTGCCGCCAATAAGGGTCGGTGAGGTAGAACGCCGGGTCGCGCACGGGGTCATCGACGAACACCATCGCCAGCTGCCGCCCCCAGTTGTGAAGCGACGCCACCAGTTGTGCGCCGGGTGCGTAGGCGATCGTTCCCACAACAAAGCGCCCCTCCTGCTCCTCGAGCTTGATGCGCGTGGCATAGTCGCTGAGCATGAAGACGCCGGTGCCAGGCAAGTCGGACCACAGGATGTCCTCGCTGTCGGCGAGCGGTTTGTGAGCGAAACGGCACAGGGTGTAAGCCTCTCCGCCCGCGCAGGCGTGGCGCAGGTAATCGCGCCCCGGCCCGTCGGCGAGCAGGCGCGCGGTCAGAAATGGCTGGTTCCGGAGGCGTTCGCCCGTGGTGAGGCGGATGCCGATGCCATACACGCTGTTGGCGACGCCCGCCGCAACGATCAGCGCAGCGAACAGCGCGAGCCGCCGGACGACCATGCGTCGGTCGATCCGCAGCGCGATCAAGGCGATGCCACCAGCGACGACGAGAACGACGGCCATTAAAATGTGCGACGTGTGGACGCCGAGGGCGAAGACGACGAGCATCGCCAGCGCGAGGCGTTCGCCGCGACCGACGCGATCGGGATAGAAAAGCAACACGACGGCGGCGATCGCGGCAACTCCGGCGAAAATGTCGGGCATCGCGAAGCCGGTGAAGAAGGGCAGGGGGGTCAGCAGCGCGAGCACCCCGACCGCAACCGCCGCGCCCCAACGTGACCGCAAAGGCAGCGCCACCCGCCACAGCGTCGCCACCGTCCACGCGACGGCGAGCGCCTGCGCCACGGTTACCAGCCAAAGCGTGCCCACCGATTCGATCGCGTAGAGAAACACGGCATAAACCGCCGACCGGGACGCCATCTGGGTGTGGCCCATGTGCGCGTCGTATTTCGCCTGCGCGGTGTCGTGTTCGTCGAGTTCGGGCAGCGCGACGATGCCGGCATCGACCGCGAGTTCGTGACCAAGTGAATAATAGTCGTCGGTGTCGGTGAACACCGTCGGGTGGCCGAAGGCGGCGACCATGGCGACGATCAGCGCCGCCGCCGCAAGGACGATCAGCCACGGTTGCGCGCGGCGCGTCATCGCGTCCGCGCCGGGAGGACAGAGGGGAATGATGCGGAGGAATTCGGCGGTGTGCCGGAGCGTAGTCGTGTCAAATCCGAAAGTCCTGCATCGTCGCCGACAGCTAACCGCTTTCGTCGCGGCGCGGTAGCCCGTTCGCGCGGATGCACGGTTGCGAAACCCTCGCCCGTCGTCCATTCGAGCCTAGCGAGCGGAACGCGGCACAGGGGACGGATCGATGACAAGGGCGGTCAGCGAGTGACGACAGTCGATGCGGAAGTTCGGGCCTATGCCACTGGGCCGGTCGGCAGCGTCGACCGGTTGATCGCCCTTCACGCCCGCGCCGTCCCTGACCAGCCCGCAGTTATCGACGCTGAGGCGTGTATCATCTGGGCCGATTTCGACGCCCGGATCGACCGGGTCGCGGCGTCACTACAGCGCGACGGTGTCGCCCCGCGCGACACCGTCGCTATCTGCGCGCTCAGCCGGATCGACTATGTCGTGGTGTTTATCGCTGCCGTCCGGGTTGGCGCCGCCGTCGCGCCATTGTCGCCATCTTCGACTCCGGATCAGCTTTTGGCGATGATCGTCGATAGCGGCGCGTCGCACCTGTTCGTCGATGCGGTCGTCGGGGCGGCCCTGGTACCGGTTCTCGGCAGCCTCACGGTGCGGGTTATCGGCTTCGACGCCGAGGCACCGGGTGCGTCGATCAACGGCTGGCTAGCGCCGTCCGGTAGCCGCCCAACACCGGTCGCGGTCGATCCTGCAGCGGCGTTCAACATCATCTATTCGAGCGGGACGACGGGGACGCCCAAGGGCATCGTCCAGTCGTTCGCGATGCGCTGGCCGCACAATCACCTGACCGATCCCCCGGGCCATGGTCGCGATGCGGTAATGCTGTTGTCGACTCCGCTCTATTCAAACACGACGCTGGTGGCGCTGTTCCCGACGCTCGCCGGGGGTGGGACGGTCGTGCTGATGCCGAAGTTCGACGCGCGCGGCTTCCTCGAATTAAGCGCGGCGCATCGCGCCACCCATGCGATGCTGGTGCCCGTCCAGTATCGCCGCTTGCTGGCGGTGCCCGACTTCGACGCCTTCGATCTGACGGCGTATCGCATGAAGTTCGCGACCTCGGCCCCGTTCGCCGCCGAGTTGAAAGCAGAAGTGCTTCGCCGCTGGCCGGGCGGTCTGATCGAATATTACGGCATGACCGAGGGCGGCGGGAGTTGCGCGCTGCTCGCGCACGAGCATCCGGACAAACTTCACACCGTCGGCAAGGCGATGCCCGGCCACGACCTCCGCGTCATCGGCCCCAACGGCGACTTCGCGCCCGCAGGCGTCGCGGGCGAGGTCGTCGGGCGGTCGGGCGCGATGATGACCGGCTATCACAATGCTCCCGCCAAGACTGCCGAGGCGGAGTGGTTCAGCCCCGCCGGCGACCGCTACATCCGCACCGGCGACATCGCGAGCGTCGACGCCGACGGCTTCTTCACCCTGATCGGGCGGGCGAAGGACATGATTATCTCGGGCGGCTTCAACGTCTATCCGGTCGACATCGAGGCGGTGCTCAAGGACCACCCGGCGGTCGACGAAGCAGCGGTCATCGGCGTCCCCTCGGCGGACTGGGGCGAAACGCCGGTCGCGTTCGTGACGCTGCGCGGGGCTATGGAGCCCGAAGCGCTCCGCCTGTGGGCGAACGCGAAGCTTGGCAAAATGCAGCGGATCAGCGCGGTCGAGGTGGTCGAGGAGCTGCCGAGGAGTGCGATCGGGAAGATATTGAAGCGGGAGTTGGTGGAGCGGTGGAGGGTGGCGAGTGGGTGTTGACCGCCCGGGCAGAACGTTTGGTCGGCCGGTTTGAACACCAGAGCAGCCCTATAGGCTAAAACTTTCGAGCACCCGGTTCGGCTACCAGCTGGTGCTCATCCTGCCAGATGACAGTCCCGGGATCGCGAGTAGTCAGAATATCGACGTGAACGCCACAGGCCTCTAATGCCAACCTCAGCCGGTGCATCTGACGGATGTGATCAGTCGCGATCGGTTTGAACCACGACAAGCCGGGTTGCCCTTGCCCCTTCCAGCCGCCGCGTGAGAACTGGCCAGGCACAGCCAAGTTATCCTTGAACCATCCGCTTAGTTCGCCGACTTCACGCAATGCCCAAGAAGGAGCGAGCGCACACTCACGCGCCTCGTCAAGCGCTTGAAAAAGACCGAGTCGTTGGCGTTGCGAGGCGACCGACTGGTAGCAAACGAACCGAATATAGACGCGGCGAGGGTTGGGCATTGTTGGGTCTGCCCCGCGGAACATCCGCCCCTACGATTTATCGTTCGAAAGACAACCGTCTGCAATCCGCGTGTGTTCGCCCTCCCCTACGTGAGCGAAGCAAACGTAAAGCGGGGAGTCGGCGTGAGGGTGCCCGATTTCGCGAATACGGCCGAGCGACGATTCGTGCGTCCCCGGCTCTCCCCGCTGTGCCGCGCCAGCGGCCGGTGGGGAGGGCGTCAAAGCCGCGCCGCCGTCCGTAACGCCGCGTTAATCCGGCTCTGCCACCCCGGACCTTCGGCCTTGAACTTCTCGACGACATCGTCGTCGAGCCGAAGCGACACATGACGTTTCGTCTGCTCAAGTTTCGGGCGGCCACGCCGCACCAGCGTCGTGCCGCGATACGCATTGGCACCGTCGGCCCACGCCTGCGTCAGCTTGGGGGCGTCATCCGGATCGCTCCAGTTCACGTCGGTAGATTTCGCGTTCGTCATCGTCTGCCATCCTGATCGAGATGACGCGCTAGAGCATTTTCCGATCAGTATGCATTATAGCCGGCGTGCCTGAAGTAGTTGGCGCATTCGGCGGGTGTGAATGCGTCGAGGCTATCGCCGATGACGGTCCAGAGCTGGTCGATGGTTCGGGCGGCGGCCTTGCGGAGC
>JANYFA010000076.1 GCA_025362895.1 Sphingomonadaceae bacterium
CGCGCAATCCTGCGCTACACTGACGGCGATGATCGCCAACCTCGCCACGATCGCCGCCGCCGTGTCGGCCGCCGCATCGGCGACGGCTGCGTTCGGTGCCTTGAGCCAGGTCCGCAAATCGACGCAGGCGAGCGAGGCAAACGCCTATCTCCAGTTGCAGGATCGCTACTCATCCCCCGAAATGCGCGAATCGATCGTCGCGCTGGCGAAACTTTGGCGCGTCGCCCATGCCCGCAAGGAGACGGTGTTGTTTACCTATCTCCACCTGCTCGACGCCGACAAGATCGTCGCCGACACGCTGTTCTCGCATTGTCGCCGGGTTTCATCGTATTTTATCGACACGACCCGGCTGTACACCGCCGGGCTGATCTCGAAAAAAGTGTTCCTGCTCGCGATCGCCCATCCGGGACTGAATACTTTCTACGAGGTCGGCGTCCCCCTCAACGCACACAAGGACGGCGGCCATAACTCGGTATGGGCCATGAAGGAGCTAAAGACCGTCATGCCGGTGCACGGCGGCGGGCTGTATTAGGTCGGTCGTCGGCCGGGTGTATGCGACCCCCGTGTCGCGCGCCGATGTGTCGGGGGCGAGTGGAGCCATGGGAACATCGGTCATCGCCGACGTCTAAATGACCTATTGTTTCGTCATCCTGAGTTCGCAAGTGGGCATTGCCGATGTACTGATCACCGCCAACTCCGGCGCGAACGGCGTCGGGTCGTATTCGGCGTTCGCCGATGTCGATCTGGTTGGCGTTACCAACCTCGCCCACGCCCATGCCTGCAACAACACCGACTATTGCAGCAACGTGTACGCCTCCGGCGGCACCCGCGCTTTTTTGCTGCGGCTCAACAAATTCTACACTTTCCGCCTCCACGCCAATGGCGACACGGTGAATTCGTTCAGCAGTTTCTACGCTTTCGCCGATCCGACGGTAACCTTCAATCCCGCCTACACCGCCCCGGCCGACGCCCAGATTTCGTTCAGCCCCGGATTTGCGCCGCTTGCCGGTGTCCCCGAACCGGCCAGTTGGGCGCTGTTACTCGCCGGGTTCGGCGTCGTCGGAAGCATGGCGCGGCGCGACCGGCAGATAAGGGTCGTCGCCTGGCAGTGAAGGCGGAACCGCGTGACGGGCGAGCGAGCCGTTGCCGCTACGCCCGCACGCCCTCGACCACCCCCACGCTGTTGTGGCGCAGCGCCCCCAGCACCGTCTCGACGATGTGCGCGGCGTCGAGCCCCGCCGTTGCGTACTGCGCGATCGGGCCGTCCTGATCCTGGAAGACATCGGGCAGGCGCATCGTGCGGATCTTGAGGTCGCCGTCGGTCAGGCCGGTGTCGCTGCAATAGGTGAGGACGTGCGCGCCGAAGCCGCCGACCGCGCCCTCCTCGATCGTCACCAGCACGTCGTGGCTTAGCGCGAGCTGGCGGATCAGTGCCTCGTCGAGCGGCTTGGCGAAGCGCATGTCGGCGACGGTGGTCGACAGCCCGCGCGCGTCGAGGTCGTCGGCGGCGGCAAGCGCCTCCTGCAACCGGCAGCCGAGCGACAGGATGGCGACGGTCTTGCCTTCGCGGACGACGCGGCCCTTGCCAATCTCGAGCACCTGCGGCGCCTCGGGGATCGCGACGCCGGTCCCTTCGCCGCGCGGGTAGCGCACCGCGCTCGGGCCGCTGTCGTGCTTGGCCATCGTGTGGACCATGTGGGTCAGCTCGGCCTCGTCCGACGGGGCCATGACGACGAAGTTGGGCAGCGTCGCGAGATACGTCACGTCGAACGACCCGGCGTGGGTCGCGCCGTCGGCCCCGACGAGGCCCGCGCGGTCGATCGCGAAGCGGACGGGCAGGTTCTGGATCGCGACGTCATGGACGACCTGGTCGTAGGCGCGCTGAAGGAAGGTCGAATAGATCGCCGCGAACGGGCGCATCCCCTGCGCCGCCATTCCCGCCGCGAAGGTGACGGCGTGTTGTTCGGCGATGCCGACATCGAACGTCCGGTCGGGGAACTTCGCGGCAAACTTGTCGAGGCCGGTCCCCGACGGCATCGCGGCGGTGATCGCGACGATCTTGTCGTCGGTCGCGGCTTCGGCGATCAGCTGCGCAGCGAAGACGTTCTGATACTGCGGCGCGCCCGGCTTGGCCTTGGCCTGCGCGCCGGTGATGACGTCGAACTTCTGGACACCGTGATATTTGTCGGCCGCCGCCTCGGCGGGGGCATAGCCCTTGCCCTTTTGCGTCACGACGTGGACGAGGATCGGCCCTTCGGCAGCGTCGCGAACATTCTCCAGCACCGGGATCAGATGGTCGAGGTTATGGCCATCGATCGGCCCGACATAATAAAAGCCGAGCTCCTCGAACAGCGACCCGCCACTCGCGAGCGTCCGGACATATTCCTCGGCACGCTTGGCGGTGCGCTGCATGTTCGGCCCCATCGTCCGCTTCGCCAGCAGCTTGGCGAGGTCGCGAAGTTCGAGGAACGGCCGCGACGAATAGATTCGCGCCAGATACGCCGACAGCGCGCCCACCGGCGGGGCGATCGACATGTCATTGTCGTTGAGGATGACGACGAGGCGGTTGCCGGCGGCCTCGGCGTTGTTCATCGCCTCGTACGCCATGCCCGCGCTCATCGCGCCATCGCCGATCACGGCGATGCCTTTGCCCGGACGTCCGGCGAGCTTGTTTGCCACAGCGAACCCGATCGCCGCCGAGATCGACGTCGACGAATGCGCCGCGCCGAACGGGTCGTATTCGCTCTCGGTCCGCTTGGTGAAGCCCGACAGGCCGTTCGGCGCGCGCAACGTGCGGATGCGGTCGCGACGCCCGGTCAGGATCTTGTGCGGATAAGCCTGATGGCCGACGTCCCAGATCAGCCGGTCGGTCGGCGTGTCGAAGACGTAGTGCAGCGCCACGGTCAGCTCGACGACGCCCAGCCCCGCGCCCAGATGCCCACCCGTGACACTGACGGCATCGACGAGTTCGGTGCGGAGTTCGTCAGCGAATTGGCGAAGGTCGCTCGCCGGGAGACGGCGAAGGTCGGCGGGGATGTCGACAGTGTCGAGCAATGGGGTAACCGGGCGTTGGCTCACGATGGGCACCTGTGGTGGTCGGGCATAACCTTCCGGTTAGCGCGAACGACGCGCGTTGTCGAACCTTCGCCGCCACCGCGCGGGTGGTTCCGGCGTAGCGATGCACCCGCGCCACACACCGCGTCACAGGCGAGCGCGTCGCGATGCCATAACGTCGCGGCGATCGCGACAGGAGACCATGCCCGGCGGACGCGAACGCGGTGCGTTGCAAGTGCGAAGGTGTGACATCCGTCCCCGCTTTCGCTTGGGTAACGACATGCGGTAAGGATGGATATGGCCAGTGCTGCCCTCCCCGCTTTCCCTGCCGCTGACGTCGCCGAGCGGAGCGATCGTGCCCGCCCGCGCGCAGTGGCCGCGTGGCTGTTCGCCGTGGCCGCCCTCGTCTTTGCGATGGTCGTCGTCGGCGGCATCACCCGACTGACCGAATCGGGGCTGTCGATCGTCAAATGGAACCCGGTCGGGGGCATGGTTCCGCCGCTGTCGGCTGCCGACTGGAATCATGTCTTCGCCGAGTACCGCGCCAGCCCGCAGGGGCGGCTGGTCAACACCGGCATGGACCTCGCCGCGTTCAAGGGTATCTTTTTCTGGGAATGGCTCCACCGCTTGATCGGGATGTCGATCGGGACGGTGTTCGCGGTGCCGCTGGCGGCGTTCGTTGCCTTGCGCTGGGTCCCGCGCGGCTATGGCTGGCGGCTGGCGGCTTTGCTGGCGCTCGGCGGGCTACAGGGCGCGATCGGCTGGTGGATGGTCGCGAGCGGCCTCGACCAGCTCCCCGCCGTCGCGCCGGAGCGACTGGCCACCCACCTCGTCAACGCACTGGTATTGATGTCGGGCTGCCTGTGGACGGCGCTGGACCTGCGCGCCGATACCAACCACATCTCCTCTTTCGCCGGAGCGCGGGCCAAGCCGACGCTCTGGATCGTCCCTTTTCTCGCCCTGCTCACCGTCCAGATTATGTGGGGCGCGCTGACGGCCGGGTTGCGTGCCGGTCATGCCGCCGACACCTGGCCGCTGATGCTCGGGGCGTGGGTGCCGCCGCTCGCCAGCCTCGTCGCCGATCCGGTGTCGGTCCAGTTCGTCCACCGCACCCTGGCCTACGCCGTCGCCGCCGCGGCGCTGGGGACCGCGTTCGTCACCTTCCGCGCCGGGGGCGGCAGGCGCAGCGCGGCGCTCGCCAGCCTGATCGTCCTCCAGTTCACCCTCGGCGTCCTCACCATCATCCACGGCGTGCCGATCGCGCTCGCCGCCGCGCATCAGGCGTGTGCCGCGTTGTTGCTCGCAACGACGGTGTGGATCGCGCACTGGGCGCGCCGATGACCGCGCGCAACGTCCTCGGCACCGCCCTCGATACCTGCTCGACCGACCCGCTGGCCGGGTGGCGGCGCGACGGTTGTTGCGACACCGACGCCGCCGACCGTGGACTTCATGTCGTTTGCGCCGTCGTCACCGCGGAATTCCTCGACTTCAGCCGACAGGCGGGCAACGATCTGTCGACCCCGCGCCCCGAATACGACTTCCCCGGCCTGACGCCAGGCGACCGCTGGTGCCTGTGCGCCGGGCGGTGGGAGGAGGCGCGTGTCGCCGGGTTTGCCCCCGGTGTCGTCCTCGAAGCCACCCACGAACGCGCTCTCGAAGTGACGCTGCTCGGCCATCTCCAGGCGCACGCCGAAGCGGCGGTATCATAATACCACCGGCTAAAGTGCCCATTTTGCTTGCGTTGCGCGGCCCGATCGTCGATAGGCGCGCTTCAACGTAAATCGGACATTCCAATGCTTTCGCGCATGACAGAGTCGGTCAAGCCCGCCGACGTAGTGAAGAAGTGGCTGCTGATCGACGCCGAGGGCCTTGTCGTCGGGCGGCTCGCTTCGCTCATCGCCAATCGCCTGCGCGGCAAGCACAAGGCGAGCTTCACGCCGCACGTCGATTGCGGCGACAACATCATCGTCATCAACGCCGAGAAGGTCCGCTTCACCGGCAACAAGGCGAAGAAGAAGATCTATTACCGCCACACCGGCTACATCGGCGGCATCAAGGAAATCACCGCCGACAAGATCCTCGGTGGTCGTTTCCCGGAGCGGGTCCTCGAAAAGGCCGTCGAGCGGATGGTCCCGCGCGGTCCCCTCGGCCGCCAGCAGATGCGTAACCTGCGGATTTTCAAGGGTCCCGACCACCCGCACGTTGCGCAGTCGCCCGAAGTCCTCGACGTCGCGGGCATGAACCTCAAGAACACCATCGGCCG
>JANYFA010000082.1 GCA_025362895.1 Sphingomonadaceae bacterium
GCTATCGTCGACCATGGCGGGCGTGGCACTTTCTGTCCGGGGTCAGAGGGTCGTCTAAACAACCTTTCTCTACACCAAATCAGCAAGTTAAGCTACGCTCGCCAACCCAGAATGACCCGTCCAGTGAATAATCCGGGCTAGACGATAATTTTTATCGCTTATTAGATCTCCGTCGATCGCTGCTTAACGATCTAAATATATCTAACAATCAGAAACGATTGGCAGGTACAGACGCGATTCAGTACATTGTAGAAAGGTTATCTGTAAGCGTGATGTACGGATCAGATGGGATTAGTGCGTCGCAACGGTACAACAATACAATAAGTAGTTTTTTAAATGATAGCGCTCATTATTTGAGGTTTACATACCATATTATCAAATTCGTTATTGATAATTATCCTCAAGAATTACGATATGATCTGGTTAGAATGTTGCGAGCTTTGCTATCCAATTCCGAGCAAATACTTGTCGCATTAAATTGCATGTACGGCTTAGGTATGGGGCAGTTTAAACTATGGGTCGAAGAATACGCTATACTACATAATATTTCGGAATCTGACAAACTTGCGCTCCAGATTGACCAAGCATTTCACGCCTCTGCATTTGAATTTACTGGCAGCCGAGCCGCGGTTCTCACCTCCCCCCCTTCGCCCTAAACACACTCGGCCGTGGCGGCATCGGCTTCGGAGCCGCGCGCACCACCTTCGCCGCCTTAACCTCCGCCGGCTTTACCGCCGCTCCCCCCGCGATCTTCGCCAGTCCCGTCGCTAGTCCCTGCGCCTGCTTGAGGCGGGTCGCGGTGTCGCCCCAGTCGCCGGCGACGAACAGTTTCTGGTCGGGGCGGAACTTGGCGCGCTCGCCGAGGCGGGCGGCGTAGGCGAGCAACCCTTCCGGGTTGGCGAAGGTGTCGTTCCGGAAGGTGACGAGCGCGCCCTTGGTGCCGGCGTCGAGCTTGGCGATGTTGGCGGCGACGCACGCCTGCTTAATCTCGGTGACGGCGATCAAATTCTCGGCCTCGCGCGGCAGGGGGCCGAAGCGGTCGATCATCTCGGCGGCGAAGGCGTCGATCTCGGGGCGCCCGGTCATCTCGGCGAGGCGGCGGTAGAGCGCCATGCGGACATTCAGATCGGGGACATAGTGTTCGGGGATGAGGATCGGCGCGTTGACGCTGATCGCCGGGCTGAACGCTTCGTCGCGCGGTTTGAGGCCGGCGGCTCCGGCGCGGGCGGCGTCGATCGCCTCCTCGAGCATCTCCTGGTAAAGTTCGAAGCCGACCTCGCGGATGTGCCCCGACTGCTCGTCGCCGATCAGATTGCCCGCGCCGCGGATGTCGAGGTCGTGGCTCGCAAGCTGGAACCCCGCGCCGAGCGTGTCGAGCGCCGACAGGACGTGGAGGCGCTTCTCGGCGGTTTCGGTGATCTGCATGTCCGCCGGTGTCGTCATATACGCATAGGCGCGCGTCTTCGACCGCCCGACGCGCCCGCGCAGTTGATACAGTTGGGCGAGGCCGAAGCGGTCGGCGCGGTGGATGATCATCGTGTTGGCGGACGGGATGTCGAGGCCGCTTTCGACGATTGTGGTCGATAGCAGGACGTCGTAGCGCCGGTCGTAGAAGGCGCTCATCCGCTCCTCGACCTCGGTCGGGGCCATCTGGCCGTGGGCGGCGACGAAGGTGACTTCGGGGACGTTCTTGCGGAGGAACTCCTCGATATCGGGCAGGTCGGCGATCTTGGGGGTGACGAAGAAGCTCTGCCCGCCACGGTAATGTTCGCGGAGCAGCGCCTCGCGCAGCACGACCTCGTCCCACGGCATGACGTAGGTGCGGACCGCGAGCCGGTCGACCGGCGGCGTCGCGATGATCGACAGTTCGCGCAGGCCCGTCAGCGCCATCTGTAGGGTGCGCGGGATCGGCGTCGCGGTCAGCGTCAGGACGTGGACGTCGGCCTTGAGGTTCTTGAGGCGCTCCTTGGCGGTGACGCCGAAGCGCTGTTCCTCGTCGACGATGACGAGGCCGAGGCGCTTGAACTCGATCGATTTGGCGAGGATCGCGTGGGTGCCGACGACGATGTCGATCGTCCCATCAGCCAGGCCGTCGCGGGTGGCGGCGGCTTCCTTGGCGGTAACAAGGCGGCTGAGCTGGCGGACCTCGACCGGCAGCCCGGCGAAGCGGTCGCGGAAACCGGCGAAGTGCTGGCGCGCGAGGAGCGTTGTCGGACAGACGATCGCGACCTGCTGGCCGCACATCGCCGCCGCATATGTCGCCCGCAGCGCGACCTCGGTCTTGCCGAAGCCGACGTCGCCGCAGACGAGGCGGTCCATCGGCTTGCCGCTCGCGAGGTCGGACAGGACGTCGTCGATCGCCTTCAGCTGGTCGTCGGTTTCGGTGTACGGGAAACGATCGGCGAACTCGGCCATGCCGTGCGCGTCCGGTATCGCGGGATCGCCATGGCGCAGCGCACGGGCGGCGGCGGTCGCCATCAACTCGCCCGCGATCTCGCGGATGCGGTCCTTCATCTTCGCTTTGCGCGCCTGCCACGCGACCCCGCCGAGCTTGTCGAGCGCGACGCCGTCGGATTCGCTGCCATAGCGCAACAGGACGTCGATGTTTTCAACGGGAACGTACAGCTTGTCGCCGCCGCTGTAGCTGATCATGACGCAATCGTGCGGGGCGCGGCTGGCGGCGACCGCCTGGGGGGCACCCGGCGCAAGGGCGGTTCCGCGCCCGCCGATCTGGACGGGGACCAGCCCGTCGTACCGCCCTACGCCGTGTTCCTTGTGAACGAGAAGGTCGCCCGGCGTCAGCATCGCCAACTCGGCCATGAAGGCGTCGGCCTTTTTCGCGCTGCGGCGGCGGCGGACGAGGCGGTCGCCGAGCATGTCCTGTTCGGTCAGGACGGCGACGTCGCGCTGGCTGAAGCCGTGTTCGAGGGGCAGGACGGTGAGCGCGACGGTGCCGTCGGCGGCGGTGCCAAGCGCTTCCAGCCACGAATTGACCGACGCGACGCGGGTGACGCCGTGGTCGGTCAGCAGCCCGCGCAGCCGGTCGCGTGAGCCGTTCGAATAGCTTGCGAGGATGACGCGGTGCTTGGCGGCGCGCAGGTCGTCGATGTGGCCCTTGACCGCCTCGTAGACGTTCGCCCCGCTCAAGCCTTGCGCGGTGCGCTCGGGGGTGAAGTCGCGGGGGGTGGTCGTCTCGCAGTCGATCGTCCGGCGGGTGCCGTCGGGCACCGGGAACGGCGAGGCCAGGTGTGCCTTGGCCCCGGCGAGCAACCCAGTCCATTCGGTGCGCGACAGGTAGAGCGCGTCGGTCGCGAGCGGACGGTAGCTGCCCTTCTTCGCGCTCAGCGCGGCGGTGCGGTTGTCGTGATAATCGGCAATCGCCTCCAAGCGCGCGTCGGCGGCGGCGTCGGCCCCGGCTTCGCGGACGACGACCGCGCTGTCGCCAAGATAGTCGAACAGGGTGGCGAGCTCCGGCTCGAACAGCGGCAGCCAGTGTTCCATCCCCGCCAGCCGCCGCCCGTCGCTGATCGCCTCGTACAGCGGATCGCCGGTCGCCGCCGCGCCGAACGCCGCGAGGTACCCTGCGCGGAACGCCTTGATGGTGGCATCGTCGAGCAGCACCTCGTTGACCGGGAGCAGGGTGAAGCCTTTCGCCGTCTCGATCGTCCGTTGCGTCGCGGGGTCGAAGCGGCGGACGGTCTCGATCTCGTCGCCGAAGAAGTCGAGCCGCAGCGCATCGCTGTCGCCTGCCGCGAACAGGTCGAGCAGCCCGCCCCGAACGGCATATTCGCCCGCCTCGAACACCGTATCGGTGCGGACATAACCGTTGGCGGTCAGCATCGCGGCGAGCTTGTCGCGGTCGATCCGCGCGCCGGGCTTGATGATCGCCGTCAAGTCGGCGATGCGCGCGGGCCTGAGTGTCCGTTGTAACGCGGCGTTGACGGTGGTGACGAGTAATTGCGCCTTCGTCGTCGGCACGCTCAAGGCCGCGAGTGCCGCCAGCCGGTCGCTCGACACCCGCATCGACGGCGAAGCGCGGTCATAGGGCAGGCAGTCCCACGCCGGGAAATAGACGGTTTCAAGTTCGGGCGCGAAGAACGTCACCGCGTCGACCATCGCCCGCGCGCTCGCATCGTCGGCAGCGATGAATACGGCGCGACCCCGGGCGGCGCGGGCGATATCGGCCATCAGCCACGGCTGGTACCCGGCGACGCACCCCGCAAGAGTCAGCGATTCGCGCGCGGCGACGAGCGCGCGGAAATCGATCATCGCTTTCCCTCCCCGCGTGGGGGGGGGCCGCGCCACGCGCTCATCGCATCGCCTTAGCGATGTAATCCAGCCGCTGCATCGCCTCCATCTGCGCGCCTGCGAACCGGTCCGGCACCGTTGTCTTGCCGATCGCCCACGCCATGATGTCGACGTCCTGTTGTTCGAGCAGTACCTCGAACCAGTCGATTTCGGCGATGCCCCACGTCGCGCCGTAGCGATCGGCAAAGCCACCGATCATCAGGTCGGCTTCGCGCGTGCCGCGGTGCCACGCGCGAAAGTTCAGGCGGCGCTGGCGGAATTCGAGGTCGGTCAACAGGGTACCAGCAGGCGGGATCGTTTCGGACATGGCGGCTCCAACGCGAAAACGCGCCCGCCAGTATTCCCCGGCGAACGCGATCGGCTATAACGTCACCTTAGCCATGCGCCCTGCCTTGCTCAACCCGCTGTTCGCCGAGGTCGCCGTCCTGAAGGGAGTGGGTGCGACACTGGTGCGCCAGCTCGAGCGCCTCAAATTGACGCGCGCGATCGACCTTGTCTTTCACCTGCCGGTGATGGCGATCGATCGGGTCAACCTTGCCGTGCTCGACGACGCCTATGTCGATCGCACGGTCACCGTCACGGTAACGCCGGTCGCGTATGACGCGGGCGGCCCGCGCGCACCGTTCCGGGTGAAGGCGGCGGACAGCGCGAACACGTGGATCGACCTCGTCTATTTCGGCCAAGGCGGGGGCTATGCCAGAAAGCTGCTGCCGATCGGCGAGGCGCGGGTCATCAGCGGGCGGCTCGACCGCTACGGCCAGTCGCTGCAGATGGCGCACCCCGATTTCGTCGTCGCCCCGGCGGCGGCCGACACCATTCCGGCGCGTGAACCGGTATATGGCCTGACCGACGGGCTGACCAACCGGCGCATGGGCGTGCTCGTCGGCGCAGCCCTCGATCGTGCCCCCGAACTACCCGAATGGATCGAACCGACCGTTCTCGCAAAGCATCGCTGGCCACCCTGGCGCGCCGCGCTCGCCGCCGCTCATGCCCTGCGCGAGGGGGCGGGCGACCGGCTGGCGTATGACGAACTGCTCGCGAACCAGCTCGCCCTGCTCCTCATCCGCGCCAGTACGCGGCGGCGGCGCGGGCGGGCGCTGCCGGGCACGGGGACGCTGACCACTGCCCTTGTTGCAAGCCTGCCGTGGCCGCTGACAGGAGCGCAGCGGCGGACGATCGAAGAAATTCGCGGCGATCTCGCGCAATCCGCGCCGATGCTGCGCTTGCTTCAGGGTGATGTCGGTGCGGGCAAGACACTCGTCGCCCTGATGGCCATGCTGACGGCGGTCGAGAGTGGGGCCCAGGCGGCGTTCCTCGCGCCGACCGAAATCCTCGCGCGGCAGCACGCGGCGAAACTGACCGAGTTGCTCGGAGCGTTGCCGGTTCGGGTCGCGCTGCTGACGGGACGCGGGCGGAGCGGTGAGGGGGCCCGCGATCGGGCAGCCATACTCGACGGGCTGGCGGCGGGGACGATCGACATCCTGATCGGCACCCACGCGATCTTTCAGGAAGCGGTCGATTACCACGATCTCGGCCTCGTCGTCGTCGACGAGCAGCACAAGTTCGGCGTCAATCAGCGGCTGATGCTGACCGACAAGGCGAGCGTGCCACCGCATCTGCTGGCAATGACCGCGACGCCGATTCCCCGCACCCTCGCGCTGACGGCGTATGGCGAAATGGACGTGTCGAAGCTCGACGAGCTCCCACCGGGGCGGCAACCGATCGATACCCGCGTCGTCGCCGCGACGCGCATCGCCGATGTCGTCGCGGGCCTCGCGCGCCACGTCGCCGGTGGCGGGCAGGCGTATTGGGTCTGTCCGCTGGTCGAAGGGAGCGAAGTCAGCTCGCTTGACGACGACGCGGCGGCGGCGGCGACCCGTGCGGCGGCGCTGCGGCTGCGCTTCGGCGACGTCGTCGGGCTGGTGCACGGGCGGATGAAGGGGCCGGAAAAGGATGCGGTGATGGCCGCATTCACGAGGGGCACTCTCCAGGTGCTCGTCGCGACGACGGTGATCGAGGTCGGTGTCGATGTCCCCAACGCGACGCTGATGGTCGTCGAGGCGGCCGAGCGCTTCGGCCTGGCGCAGCTTCACCAGCTGCGCGGGCGCGTCGGGCGCGGGACGGGGGCGTCGGTGTGCATCCTGCTGCGCGGCGATGTCGTGTCGGAAACGGCGCGGGCGCGGCTGGCACTGATGCGCGCGACGAACGACGGCTTTCGGATCGCGGAGGAAGACCTCAGGCTGCGCGGAGCGGGGGAAATCCTCGGCGTCCGCCAGGCGGGCGAGGCGACCTTCCGCCTTGCCGACCCGGAGGCGACCGCGCGGCTGATCGAGACAGCGCGCGACGACGCCCGGCTGCTCCTCGACCGCGACGGCGGCCTGGGCAGCGCACGCGGCGCGGCGGCGCGTGTCCTGCTATACCTGTTCGAGCGCGACACCGCCGTTAGCTTGTTGCGGTCGGGCTGACGCCGCCGTACATCCCGCCCATGCGCGCTATCGCTTTAGGTTTGCTTTTTGCCGCCACCCCGGTTGGTGCCGCGCCGCTGACGGCAGTGCTCGATGCGGGTCTGGCTGCCTATGCCGCCGGGCATTTCGCCGTTGCCATGCACGATTTTCGCGCACTCGCCGATGACGGTTCGGCGATTGGCGAGACAATGCTGGGGGCGATGTACGCGCACGGACAGGGTATACCGCGCGATCCCGCCGCCGCTGCCGCTTATTACAGTCGCGCGGCGCATCGCGGCTATGCCCCGGCGCAGCTGGCGTTTGCTCAGGTTTTGGCGCGGGGGGAAGGGGTCGCGACCGATCGCACAACCGCGTGGCTGTGGCTGCGACTGGCGATCGCGCGCGGCGATGCCCGGATAGTGACGGCGGCAAAAGCCGAGGCCGCGTCGCTCGCCGCCAGCGGATCCGTTCCGCCCGACACGAGCGGCGACTGGCGCCCGTGGCCGAGCGCGGGGGTCTAGGCGGCCCGCACCGCGTTATCCCGCGACCAGCACTCCGTGGCGCTTCTTGCCCGCCGAAATCCGCGCCCCTGCCGCGACTTCGGCCCCGTCCGGCACCGCGCCATCGACGCGAACGCCGCCTTGATCGATCAGCCGCCGCGCTTCTTTCCGCGACGCAGCGAAACCGAGGCCGACGACGGCGTCGACCAGCGCGATCGGCCCGGCAACAGCAAGGGTCGGCAGGTCGTCGCCGATAGCTCCGGCGAAGGTTGATTCCGCCGTCGCGCGCGAGGCACTTGCCGCGTCGGCCCCGCGGCACAAGGTCGTTGCGGCATCGGCAAGCGTGATCTTCGCCGCGTTGATTTCCGCCCCCGGCAGCGCCTCCAGCTGGGCAATTTCGTCGAGCTCGAGGTCGGTGAACAGCCGCAGGAAGCGCCCGACGTCGGCGTCGTGCGTATTCCGCCAGAACTGCCAGTAATCATAGGTCGGCAGCGCGTCTTCGTGGAGCCACACCGCGCCTGCCGCCGTCTTGCCCATCTTCGCGCCGTCGGCGGTGGTGATCAGCGGCGTCGTCAGCCCGAATGCCGCCTTCCCGTCGACGCGGCGGATCAGGTCGGTGCCGTTGACGATGTTCCCCCACTGGTCGCTCCCACCCATCTGGAGGCTGCAGCCGACGCGCCGCGACAGCTCGAGGAAGTCATACGCCTGCAGGATCATGTAGTTGAATTCGAGGAAGCTGAGCGGTTGCTCGCGGTCGAGGCGGAGCTTGACCGAATCGAACGTCAGCATCCGGTTGACGCTGAAATGCCGCCCGATGTCGCGCAGGAACGGGATGTAGGCGAGCCCCGACAGCCACTCGTCATTGTCGAGCATGATCGCCGCATTGGGTCCGTCGAAGCGAAGAAAGCGTTCGAAGATGCGGCGGATGCTCGTCTTGTTCGCGGTGATTTTCGCGTCGTCGAGCAGCTGCCGTCCCTCGTCCTTGCCGCTCGGGTCGCCGACCTTGGTCGTGCCGCCGCCCATCAGGACGATCGGCCGGTGGCCGGTGTTCTGCAGATGCCGCAGCATCATGATCGACACGAGGTTGCCGACGTGGAGCGACGGCGCGGTGCAGTCGAACCCGACATAGGCTGTGACCGGCCCCAGAGGCCCAGCAGGGTCGAGCGCAGCCGCATCAAGCGCAACGGCATCGGTGATCTGGTGAACGAAGCCGCGTTCGTCCAAGGTACGCAGGAAGGCGGAGGCGTGAGTCATCCCGTCCGCCTAGCACGGCGACCGAAGCGGAGGGAATATGATCGCGATCGGCTTGATGTCGGGCACGTCGATGGACGGCATCGACGCCGCGCTGGTCGACACCGACGGCGACGCGGCGGTGCGGCGCATCGCCTTCGCCACCACGCCGTTTGACGCGGCGTTTCGCGACCGGCTGCGCGCGGCGATGGCGGCGGCGCTCGCGATGGCCGCGCCGGGGCCGGACCCGCTGATCGACGCCGTCGCCGGGGAACTGACCGTGCGCCATGCCGCCGCCGTCATGGCGTTTCTCGCCGAAGCCGGGGTGGCATCGGTCGAGGTCGGCGTCGTCGGCTTTCACGGCCAGACGATCGCGCACCGCCCCGACCGCCGCTGGACGTGGCAGATCGGCGAGGGTTCCACCCTCGCGCGACTCACCGGTATCACCACCGTGTCCGACTTCCGCTCGGCCGATGTCGCAGGCGGCGGGCAGGGGGCCCCGCTCGCCCCTGGCTACCACCGGGCGCTGGTCGCGGGCCTCGGCCCGGAGCCGGTCGCGGTCCTCAACCTCGGCGGCGTCGGCAACATCACATGGTTCGGGCGCGCGCCCGGCCGCCGATGGGGCAGTTTTGACACCGGCCCCGGCAACGCCTTGATCGATGACTGGGTCCGCGCCGAAGCCGGGCTGAGCCACGACGAGGGGGGTGCCCTCGCGGCGACGGGAACGGTCCACTCGCAGGTCGTCGACGCGATGCTTGACCTGCCGTGGTTCGACGCGCCGGGACCGAAATCGCTCGACCGCGCCGACTTCGGCCTCGGCGCGGTCCGCGGCCTCAGCGCCGCGGACGGTGCCGCGACGCTGACCGCCTTCACCGCCGCGACCGTCGCGCAAGCGCTGCAGCACGTCGCCGAACGCCCGGCGCGGCTGCTGGTAACGGGCGGGGGACGGCACAATGCGACGCTGATGGCGATGCTTGAGCGCCGCACTGGCGTCGCGGTCGCCCCCGTCGAGGCGGTCGGCTGGAACGGCGACGCGCTCGAGGCGGAGGCGTTTGCCTATCTCGCGGTGCGGGTGCTGGCGGGGCAGCCGACGAGCTGGTCGGAGACGACGGGGGTGGCCGTGCCGACGGTAGGTGGAGTGATCGACCGCTTATCTACCGTCTCGTCACCCCGCACTTGATGCGGGGCTTAGCTATTCGGGGACGACACGACGACCGTTCGCCAAGCCCCGTGTCAAGCACGGGGTGACGTTGATGATTGTTATCGGTCCGCGCTCAGCCGCCGGTCGAGATACCCGTCGACCACCCCCATCAAATCCCGCATCTCGTGCTCGAAGAAATGGTTGGCTTTCGGGATCGTCTGGTGGTCGATCGTGATGTGGCGCTGGGTCTTCAGCTTGTCGACGAGCTTTTGAACGGCGCTCCCGGCGACGACCTCGTCATTCTCGCCGTCGATGATGATGCCGCTCGACGGGCACGGGGCGAGGAACGTGAAGTCGTACATGTTCGCCGGGGGGGCGACCGAGATGAAGCCCTTGATTTCGGGACGGCGCATCAGAAGCTGCATCCCGATCCACGCGCCGAAGCTGAACCCGCCGACCCACGTCGTCGACGCCTCGGGGTTGAACTGCTGCATCCAGTCGAGCGCGCTCGCCGCGTCGCTGAGTTCGCCGATGCCGTTGTCGAACAGCCCCTGGCTCCGCCCGACGCCGCGAAAGTTGAAGCGCAGCGTCGCGAACCCGCGCCGGACAAAGGTGTTGTACAGCGCCATCGCAATCGGGTGGTTCATCGTTCCCTGCTGCGGATGCGGCTGAAGGATGATCGCGACAGGAGCCCGTGGCCGCGCGGCAGGCTGGTAACGGCCTTCGAGACGACCCTCGGGGCCGGGGAAAATAACTTCGGGCATCGGACCTGACGGGATGAAGGGGTGCGCGACGGCGCGGGCTACACTTATATATGAACGCTTGGTGCCGAGGCAACGCAAACCGAGGGGACGCGCGTGACGAACGGCAATTTCCTTAGCGGCAATTACCCTGGCGGCAATTACCCCGACCGCATTTACCTCGACTGGGCAGCGACCGCGCCGCTCGATCCGGCGGCGATCGCGGCGATGACCGTTGCGGCGGCGGCATGGGCGAACCCGTCGTCGGTTCATGCTGCGGGACGCGCGGCGGCGGTGCGGCTCGCCGATGCCCGGCGCGATGTGGCGTCCGCGCTTGGGGTCAACGCGGCGAGCGTCGTCTTCACCGGCGGCGGGACCGAGGCGCTGGGGCTGGCTCTGGCGCAGGCGGAGACGCATTTGATCTCGGCGGTTGAACACGATGCGGTGCGCGCCCAGGTGCCGCGCGCTGGCGTGATCCCGGTTGACCCCGACGGCGTCATTGACCTTGCCGCGCTCGACGAACTGCTGCGCGACACCGTTCGCCCCCTCGTCGCGGTCATGCACGTCAACAATGAGACCGGGGTGATCCAGCCGGTTGCCGAGGTCGCGGCGCGGGTCACCGCGGCGGGAGGGCAATTGCTGATCGATGCCGTCCAGTCGGCCGGTAAGCTGCCTCTGCCGAACGCCGATTTTGTTGCGGTGTCGGCGCACAAACTCGGCGGACCGCCCGGCGTCGGTGCGCTGATTGTCCGCGATGCGGTCACGCCATTGGTGCGCGGCGGCGGGCAGGAACGCGGCCAGCGCGCCGGAACCGAGAATGTGTTGGGCATCGCCGCATTTGCCGCGGCGCTGACCGCGCGGGTCGCCGATGGGGGATGGGCGGACCGCGCGGCGGCGTTGCGGGCGCGGCTCGAAGCCCAGCTTCCCGGCGCACTGATCCACGGTGCCCGCGCCCCCCGAATGGGAACGATCGCCTGCATCGGCCTGCCGGGCGTGGCGGCAATGACGCAGCTCATGGCGCTCGATCTCGCCGGGTTCGGCGTCAGCGCGGGGGCGGCGTGCTCGTCGGGCAAGGTGCGGACGAGCCACGTCCTCGCCGCGATGGGGGTCGCCGCGGGAGAGGCGATCCGGGTCAGCCTCGGCTGGACGACGACGGCGGCAGAGATCGACGCCTTTGCGGCCGCGTGGCGCGCAATGGCGGCGCGGTTGGGGTGAAGGGGCGGTTTTCAATCGACGGTGTCGCGCTGTCCTACACCGCAGCCACCTGCTATCGTCGAGAAATTGCGGATGGAGCGCGGCGAGTGACGCGAAAGTTGACGGCGAGCATCATCGGCAGCGTTCATCTTTCCTTTCCGATGCGAGACAGAAACCCCCGCGTGCGTAGCGCTACTTTCATCAACTTAGCATTAATATCGGGTAACCTTCCTTTCGGCCAACGGGCTTGGTCGCGCCGCGAATCGATCGAATGACCCTACCAATCTACCTCGATTATGCGGCGACGACCCCGGTTGATCCGGCGGTTGTCGCGGCAATGGCGCCGTGGGCCGACGCGCGCTTCGGCAACCCGCATTCGCCGCATCGCTGGGGCTATGATGCCGACGCGGCGATCGGCGTTGCGCGCGGGCAGGTCGCCGCGCTGCTCGGCGTGGCCCCGGACACCGTCGCCTTTACCGGCGGCGCGACCGAGGCGGTCAATTGGGCGCTCAAGGGAGTGCTGCTCGCCGCCGTCCCCGCCCGGCGGCGGCTGGTCACGGTCGCCACCGAACATAGCTGCGTCCTCGAAACCGCGCGCTGGCTCGAAGGGATCGGGTGCGGGCTGACCGTCGTTGGGGTCGGGCACGATGGCTTGGTCGACCGCGCTGCCCTGGCCGCCGCGCTCGGCCCCGATGTCGCGCTGGTGTCGACGATGCTCGTCAACAACGAGACGGGGGTCATTCAACCGGTTGCCGACATTGCCCGGCTCGCCCATGCCGTCGGCGCGCTAATGCACTGCGACGCCGCGCAGGGGTTCGGCAAGATCGACTGCACCGGGCTCGGAGCTGATCTTGTCAGCGTCAGCGGCCACAAAATCTATGGCCCCAAAGGCATCGGCGCGCTCTATCGGCGGGCGGGGGTGGCGCTGGTGCCGCTGCTCCACGGCGGCGGACAGGAGGACGGGCGGTCGGGAACTCTCAGCCCGGCCTTGTGCGTCGGCCTGGGTACGGCGGCGGCGGTTGCGGCGGCGCGAATGACGGTCGATGCCGACCATGTTCGCACCCTCGGCGACCGGCTGCTCGCGACGATCGGCGTTCCCGTCACGCTGCACGGCGGGGCCGCTCCACGCTGGCCGGGCATCGCCAACCTTGGCTTCGGAGTCGACGCCGCCCGCTTGCTCGCGGCGACGCGGACCCTCGCGATTTCGGCGGGGTCAGCGTGCGCCACGGGGAGAGCGAGCCATGTCCTTGCCGCGATGGCCGTCGCCCCCGGCCTTCGCATCAGCTTCGGGCGGTTCACGCGCGTCGACGAGATCGATTCGGCGGCGGCGGTGCTGACGGCGGTGGTCGAGCGGTTGACGGCGATCGCGGCATGACGGCCCGCGGGGTTCTCGCTCCATGACGCCTCGTGGGGTTCTCGCGCCATGACGAAGGTTCGCTTTGTGTCTGCTGACGGCGCGCGTGTCGTCGAGGCTGACGCCCCGGCGGGAACGCGGCTGCTCGATCTCGCGCAGATGCACGATCAACCGCTTGAGGGAGCGTGCGAGGGGGCGATGGCGTGTTCGACCTGCCATGTCCTGATAAAGCCCGCCGACTTCGATCGCCTCCCACCGGCGTCGACCGACGAGGAGGACATGCTCGACTTCGCCGTCGGGGCGTCACGCACCTCGCGGTTGGCGTGTCAGATCTGGCTCGACGACAGCCTCGCGACGCTGGAGGTCAAGATGCCCCCCGGCAGCGTCGACATGAGCGGGCGTTAGCGCGCGGCGAAGGCGGTTGCCCGCAACCAGGAACACGACCCCGGCCGTCGCGACGATCCCGGCGTGGAGGAGCCAGAAGCGCTCCGGCGACCATGTCTCGTACAGCCCGCCAAGCCGCCCGCTGACGACCGAACCGAGGAAGGTCGACAGGTAGTACACGCCGACCATGACCCCGTTGACCGAGGCCGGGGCGGCGCGGCTCCATAGCGCGAGGGCGATGGGCACGAAGAACAGCCAGCCCTCGTTCGACAGCAGGTGGAAGGTAATCGCCCAGACCAGCGGCGCGCGGGTGGACGTAACCGGGGCCAGCGCGAGCCACGCGCAGCTGGCGGCAAAGATCAGGCAGCCGATCGCCAGCTTGGCGATGTCGTCGGGCTCGCGGTTGCGGCGGCGCTGCCACCGCCACAGGCCGAGTGTCGGCACCAGCAAGACGACGGGGGCGAGGCCGTCGATCGCCTGGAGCCACGGCACCGGCATCGTCCAGCCGAGCACGACGAGGTCGACATGGTCGCGGACCCACAGGTTGTAGACGTTCCAGACCTGGCTCTGCGCGACCCAGAAGAGGGCGAGCACG
>JANYFA010000101.1 GCA_025362895.1 Sphingomonadaceae bacterium
TCGGCGGTGGCGACGGGGTTGTACGTCTTGTCGACCTGCCGCCGTTCGACCCGGCTCCAGTGAACGGCGGCGATCTTGGCTTCGAGGTCATAGACCGCCGTCGCCTTCGCCGCCGCGTCGGGCACGGCGGCCAGCGTCAGGAGCTCGGCGACATACGTCCGATATTTGGCGCGGACCTCGGCGAGCTTCGGGTTCTTGGTGTCGAGGTAATAATCGCGATCGGGCATGCCGAGGCCGCCTTGGCCAATATAGACGCTATAGGCATCGGGGTTCTTGAGGTCCTGCCGCAGCCGAAGGTTGATCGGCGTGTCGATGCCGTCGCGATTGAATGCCGCCAGCACCGCCGCGATCTCGCCCGCATCGTCGGCCGCGGCGATCCGCGCGAGATCGGCAGCCAGCGGGGTCAGCCCCTTCGCCTCGATCGCCGCCGTGTCGATAAAGCTGGCGTAATAATCGCCGATCTTGCGTTCGTCAGACCCGGTGGGCGCTTTGGCCGCCACCGCCGCCTCGACGATCCCGCGCGTCCGCGACTGGCTGAGGTCGCGCAGGACGTTGAACATGCCATAGCTCGCCTTGTCGGCGGGGATGACGAGCGCGTCCTGGTACGTCCCGTTGGCGAACCGTCCGAAGTCGTTCCCCGCCGTCACCGCGCGGTTCATGCCGCCGGTGTCGAACCCGAAGGTGCCATAGGTCGGCGCCGCGGGGGCAGCAGCCAGCGGGGCGGCGAGAACGACGGCGGCGGTCAGCAGCAGGAACGAACGCATGGAAACTCCTGAGGAATAAGGATGTTTATGGCATAGCGCGACCGTGTGAACCGCGAAAGGGTAACAATTCAGCCCCGCGCGAGCCTTGCCCCCGTTCGGTCATGCCGACAGATGCCGGCACCTTAGGTCGATGGAGCTACACGGCTAACGATTGGCACGACCGTGGGTGCTGGCGTACGCCAGCACGACAGCAAGGGTGAGAAGACGTTTGACCGAGACGACCGGACGCGCGCGGCACATCGCCCTCGTCCTCCACGACTTTTCGGGCGGCGGCAGCGAGCGCATCGCGATCCGGCTGGCGACGCGATGGGCCGCCACCGGACGGCGGGTGACCCTCGTCGCCGGGACCGAAGCGGGGGTCGCGCGGGGCCTCGCTGACGGACTGGCGGTCGTCGCCTTCGATGCGGCGCTGACACGCAGCATCCCCGACCGGCTGCGGTTCGGGCGCGCGGCGGCTGGCATGATCGCCGCCCTCGCGCCCGACGTCGTCGTCAGTCCCGGCAACTGGCATGTCCCGGCCTTTGCCGCCGCACGGATCGCGGGCCTGCGTCTGCCGGTCGTCGCGAAGATCAGCAACCCCGTCCGCTTCATCGAACGCGGCCCGCCGTTCCAGCGCGTCCAGAACGCCGCCTTTGCCCGCGCGACGGCGCACTACGCGGCGCTCGTCGCCATGTCGCCCGCGCTTGCCGTCGAAGCGGAGGCCGTGCTGCGCCGCCCGGTTGCGACCATCGCCGAGCCGAACCTGCCCGACGATTGGGTGCCACCGCTCCCGACCGCGCGTTCGACCGACCCACATCGGATCGTCGCCGCCGGCCGGATGATGCCGCAGAAGGACTTCGGCCTTGCGCTGGCGACGCTGGGCGCACTGGGCGCGGGCTGGCATCTCGACCTTCTGGGCGATGGGCGCGAGCGAGCCGCCCTCGTGGCGCGCGCGGACGCCCTTGGCGTCAGCGAGCGCGTCACCTTCCACGGCCATGTCGCCGATACGGCGCCGTACCTTCGCGCGGCGACCGCCTTCCTCTGCTCATCCCGCTACGAAGGCTATCCCGCCGTCCTGATCGAGGCACTCGCGGCGGGGACGCCGGTCGTGACGACGCCGTGTTCGCCGGCAGTGCCCGAAATCATGAGCGATGCTAGCTTCGGCGCGGTCGTCCCGCCCGACCCCGCCGCCCTCGCCGCCGCCGTCCGTGCGGTGACCGGGCGGGTGCCGGACCCGGCGCTCATCGCCGCCCGCCTCGATCAACACCGGATCGGCGCGTCGGCAACGGCGTGGCTGGCGCTGCTCGACCGCGTCGCCCGCTAGAGCCTGGGCACCGCGACGCACCGTCACAGTTTCGGCAGCGTCACCCCGCGCTGGCCCTGATACTTCCCCGCGCGGTCGGCATAGCTGACTTCGCACGGCTCGTTGCCCTGAAGGAACAGGAACTGGCACGCGCCCTCGTTGGCATAGACCTTAGCCGGCAGCGGGGTGGTGTTTGAGAATTCAAGCGTCACGTGCCCCTCCCACCCCGGTTCGAGCGGGGTGACGTTCACGATGATCCCGCACCGCGCATAGGTCGACTTGCCGAGGCAGATAACGAGCACGTCGCGCGGCACCCGAAAATATTCGACCGTGCGGGCGAGCGCGAAGCTGTTCGGCGGGATGATGCAGCAATCGGTCTTGCGATCGACGAAACTGGCGGGGTGGAAGTCCTTCGGGTCGACGGTAACCGAATCGACGTTCGTGAAAATCTTGAACTCGTCCGACACCCGCGCGTCGTAGCCATAAGACGACAAGCCATAGGATATGACCCCATCGCGCTGCTGCCGGTCGACGAACGGCTCGATCATGCCGTCGCGACGGGCGCGCTCACGAATCCAGCGGTCGGATTGGACGGACAAATGCGGCTCCTTATTGCCGGATATGCAGCACGCAGATGAGCGTGAACAGTCGTCGTGCCGTGTCGTGATCGACTTCGACGCGGCTGGCGAAGCGTTCGATCACCAGTTCGGCGGCTTCGTTGTGGATGCCGCGACGCGCCATGTCGATCGTTTCGATCTGGCTCGGTGTGGCGTTGCGGATGGCTTTGAAATAGCTGTCGCAGATCGCGAAATAATCGCGCACCGTCCGGCGAAACGGCGATAGCGGGACGACGAAACTTTCGAGCGGGCTGTCGTCGTACCGCGCGACGGCGACGGTCAGCCGCCCCTCCTCGACACCCATGACGACCTTGTACGGCCCGGCGTAGCCATCATCATTCGTACCCAGCGGCTTGAAGAAATTGCCTTCGAGCAGATCGAATATGGCGACACGACGCTCCTGTTCGATATCGGCGTTACGCCACAGGATCGTGCGTTCGTCGAGCCTGACATCGATGATCCGATGATCGGTGGCCCCCTTGGGCTTCGGCGGGGCAGCGTCGCTCACTTCGCGTCGGGGAAGGCGTTGACCAGTCGCCCCAGCGCCGGCAGCAGGTCGCCGCGTCCCCCATCAGCGGTCTTGCCGAGGCGGACAACGACGAGATGCTTCGACGGCGCGACCATGACATATTGGCCAAGGTGGCCGATCGCCGAGAAGAGGTCGGCGGGTCCTTGGTCGGGGAAGAGCGCGGGGCGGCCCTCGGTGCTTTTCTTGTGGTTGAGCCAGAAATGGCCGCCGTAGGTGGGGTTGGTCGGCGCTTCGGTGGTGACAAATTTGATCCACGCGGGCGGGACGATCTGCGCCCCCGCGACGACGCCGCCATCGAGGTACATCTGCCCGAACTTCGCCCAGTCGCGCGCGGTCGCGTGGCAGAACGACCCACCGAGCATCGTGCCGCCCGCATCATATTCGCACACCAGGCTCGCCATCCCGGCCGGGACGATCAGGTGATCGTGGAGATACGTCTGCATCGCCGCGCGGCGGGCGGAGGGCGTCGTCGCGGCGGGGGCGATCGTGCGGACGATGATGTCGTCGAGAATGACCGTCGTCAGCGTCGAATATTGGTAATGGGTGTTCGGCGGATAGGCGAGGGGGGCCGCCTCGGCGGCGGCGGCGGAATCGTTGCTGGTGTCGGCGAACAGGGCGCGGTTGGTATCGGCGTCCTCGACCGGCTGAACCTCCTCATGCCGCAGCCCCGACGACATATGGAGCAGATGCGCGAGGGTGATCTTGCCGCGCGGGTCGGCGGGGTCGCGGTGCCACGCGGGGACGGGTGCCGGTGCGTCGAGGCTTAGCTTCCCGCTGCCGACCAGCTGACCGACCAGCGTCGACGTGATCGACTTTGCCATCGACCAGCTGATGAAGCGATTCGCGGGGCCGTAACCGGGGGCATAGCGTTCGATGACCGGCACGCCGTTCTGCAGGACGACGACCGCGCGGGTCTCGCCCTCCGCCTTGTCGGTGAACAACCGGTCGACGGCGGCGGTCGCTGCCGCAGGTACGGGCGGCGCCTGGGCAGGCAACGCAGCGATTGCCCGCGCGGCAGTCGCCGCCATGGCCGGCGCGCTAATCATCGCCACCGCCAAAATCAGACTTGATTGCATCGCGTGCATCGCGTCACCTTCCCCGGAACAGAACGACGATAGGGGGGCTGTGGCGGTGAAGGCAAGAAATGTGTGGCTGATCGCGCTGGCGTTGCTCGCCATGGTCGCGACGGGCGGGTGGTTCGCATTGCGCCACAGCGCGCTTGGACGCCGTGCCGACGTCGCCAGCGGCTATGTCGCGCACGTCGTCTGCTCGTGCCGCTACGTCGGCAACCGCGACCTGAAATCATGCGCGACCGACTTCGAACCGGGGATGGAGATCGTCAAGATGTCCGACGATCCCGCGGCGAAGCGCATCACCGCGTGGGTGCCGTATCTCGTCCAGCACACGGCGACGTACACCCCCGAATACGGCTGCTCGCTCGACGCGAAATAAGCGCTACATCCACCCCTTGGCGCGGAACCACAGGTACGGCAGGGCCGCCGACGCCAGCATCAGGACGAGGGCATAGACATAGCCGTACTGCCATTGCAGTTCCGGCAGGATCTTGAAGTTCATGCCATAGACGCCCGCGATCAGCGTCGGCGGCATCAGGACCGTCGCGGCGACCGTGAAGATCTTCAATACGCCGTTCTGCTCGATGTTGATGAGGCCGAGGGCGGCATCGAGGAGGAAGGTGATGTTGCCCGACAGATAGCTCGCGTGATCGGTCAGCGAGGACACGTCCTTCGCCAGGCTGTCGAGATGTTCCCGGGTCCCGGCATCGAACTCCGCTCCCAGAAAGCTCAGCAGCCGGGCGAGGCTGACGCCGCTGATGCGCGACTTGGCGACGAGGTCGTGGGCGTGACCGATACGGACCATGAGCACCGATAGCGCCGCCGTCGTCATCCGCTGCGTCCGCGATGCCCCCCGACGGAATGTTTGCGCCGAGATGTTGTCGACCTCGGTGCCGACCTGTTCGAGGACGTCGGCCATCCGATCGACGATCGCTTCGAGCAGGTGGATCAGCGTCATTCGGGCACCGGTGCAAAGGTTGGCGTCGCGCTCGAGATGGGCCCCGAACACCTCGAACACCTTGGGCCGTGCATAGCGGATGGTGACGAGGCACGTCGGCATGAGAACGAACGACACCGGCGTCGTAATCGGCGAATCGTCGACCCCCGACACGACGCTGGCGATGACGACGATCGCTTCACCGTCGCGGTACTGGCGGCTCGACGGCTCGATCTCGACCATTTCATCGCGCGTCGGCACCCCGACTCCCAGCGTCCGTTCGACGAACGCCTCCTCCTCGCGGGTAGGCTCGACAAGATCGATCCACACCGCCCCGGCTGGGAGCGTGCCGGTCGCGAGATCGATTTCGGTGGCGCGCTTCGTCCCGGCCGAATAAATCTGCAACATCACCGGCTCCCATGGTCATCCGTCCGCTAACCGGGTCGGGCGGTCGGACGCAAGCGAGGAACATTCGCCGGGGGATGAACTTCGCCCGCGCTCGATGGTTGCCCGTCCACGCCCCCCGAGAGGAAACAACAATGACGACCTTCACCACCGCCGATGGCACCGAAATCTATTTCAACGACTGGCACCCGGCGGGAGCGTCGGGGGCGGCGATCGTCCTGATCCACGGCTGGCCGCTCGACGCCGATATGTGGTCCGCGCAGGCGCTGGCGCTGGCGGCGGCGGGTCACCGCGTCGTCGCTTATGACCGTCGCGGTTTCGGGCGGTCCAGCCAGCCGTGGTCGGGCTACGACTATGACACGATGAGCGACGATCTTGCCGGGTTGATCGATCATCTCGGGCTGACCGAGGTCGTTCTCGTCGGCTTTTCGATGGGCGGCGGCGAGGTCGCGCGCTATCTCGGTCGCCGCGGCGGGGCGAAGGTCAGCAAGGCGGTGCTGATTTCGGCGGTGACGCCGTTCCTGCTCAAGACCGACACCAACCCGACCGGCGTCGACCAATCGGTTTTCGACGGGATGATCGCCGGTCTCACCGCCGATCGCGCGCACTTCTTTGCCGATTTTTTTCCAGCATTCTACGGCAACACGATGCTCCACAAGCGCGTCTCGTCCGAAGTCTTGGCGTGGACGCAGCAGATGGCGATGTTGGCCTCGCTGCGGGCAACGATCGAATGCGCCAAGGCGTTCGCGGCGACCGACTTCCGTCCCGATATGGCGGCATTCACCATGCCAACGCTGATCATCCACGGCACGGCCGACACGACGGTGCCGATCGACAGTTCGGGGCGCGTCGCCGCCCGGATGATCGCGGGATCGAAGCTCATCGAATATGATGAAGCCCACGCTCTCACCACCTCGGCGGCGGATCGGGTCAACAGCGATCTGCTGGCGTTTATCGCGGTGTAACTTCCTGCGCGCGGCGCTGTAACCGCGCCGCGCGCACCGCCGAACATCCTGACAGGACCGTCAAGGATGACCCGATGTTTCGCCCCGCTCTCGCCGCCGTGATGATGATCGCCGCCGCCGCGCCCGCCTTTGCTGCCGATGCCGCGCACCCGACGGTGGTCGAACTCTACCAGTCGCAGGGCTGCTCGTCGTGCCCGCCGGCAATCCACAACGTCAACGCGCTGGCCGACCGGCCCGATGTCCTGACGCTGACCTTTGCGGTGACCTATTGGGATCAGTTGGGGTGGAAGGATACCTTCGCAACGCCGCAGCAGACCGCGCGCCAGTGGGATTACGCCCGCAGTCTCGGGCATGATCAGGTGTGGACGCCGCAGGTCATCGTCGATGGTCGCAGAGACGTCGTCGGTGCCCGCCCCGGACAGATCGCCGACCTGCTCGCCCGGACGCCGCCCCGCGTCGGCCCGGCTCTGACGGTTGCCACCAACGCGGTCAACGTCGGTACCGGTGCCGCACCGGCCGGCGGAGCCGACGTGTGGCTCGTCCGCTACGACCCGCGGACGATCGCCGTCGCCGTCCGCGCGGGCGAGAATGGTGGCCGGACGATCGGCCATCGCAACGTCGTCCGGCAGCTTGTCAAACTCGGCCATTGGACGGGGGCGGCGGCGGCGATGACGCTGCCTGCGCCGATGCCTGGCCTGCAGACGGCGATCCTCGTCCAGAAGCCCGGTGGCGCGATCCTGGCGGCAGTACGCGGCTGACGCTTTGCCCATGTAATGAAATCGGCGACACCGCAGTAACGGTTCGCAACTTTGCCTTGTGGGCGGCGACAGGGTACCCATTCTCCGCCTGCACTCCGCCGCAATTCAGACGATCAAGGACGCGCTTATGGCTTCGCTCGCCGACACGCCTATCGATCTCGGCGCCGATCTTCCCAGCGCCGCGCCGCCGGGCCGGGTCTATACCCGCCACGGTGTCGTCACGCGGCTGTGCCACTGGATCAACGTCGCCTGCATCGGCTTTCTGATCGCGAGCGGGCTCAATATCTTCAACGCCCATCCGTCGCTCTACTGGGGCAATTTCGGGGCCGACGCCGATGACAACCGCCGCTGGTTCGAGATCGGCGCGATGGACGATGCCGCAGGCAAGGCAGTCGGTATCACCCGCATCGGTGACGTCCACATCACCACCACCGGCGTTCTCGGCCTCAACCGCGCGAGCAACGGCCAGCTCCAGCAACAGGGCTTTCCCGACTGGCTGACCTTTCCGTCGAACCGCGACCTCGCCACCGCGCGCCGCTGGCACTTCTTCTTTGCGTGGCTGTTCATCCTGAACGGGCTGACGTACCTGATCTACGGCTTGGTCACGCGCCATCTGCAGGACGAGATCTGGCCGAAGCTGAAGCAGCTCGCGCCCGCCAACCTGTGGCACGACATCGTTAGCCACGCGAAGCTCCAGTTCCCGCGCGGGCAAGCCGACAAGCATTATCATATCCTCCAGCGACTGGCGTATTCGGGGATGATCTTCGTCCTCCTGCCGCTGATGATCGTCACCGGCCTGTCGATGTCGCCGGGGTTCAACGCCGCGCTCGGCGGGTTCCTGCCGAGCCTGTTCGGCGGGCGGGCATCGGCGCGGTCGATCCACTTCATTACGATGGACCTGACGATCGCCTTCATCGTCATCCACGTCGCGATGGTGATCCTCGCCGGGCCGTATAACCAGCTGCGGTCGATGATCACCGGGCGTTACGACGTCGGCCCCGAACCCACCGCGCGCAAGGACCGCCCATGACGATATTTTCCCGTCGCGGCCTGATCGGCGTCGGTGCCGGTGGCCTGCTCGTTTCGGGCTGCGACCGATTGTCGGGGTCGATGGGGGCGAACGCCTTCGTCGCCAAGGCCGAGCGCGCGACCTACGGCTGGCAGCGCCTGATCGGCGGCCAGACGCTGGCGCAGGAATTCACCGCCGCCGACATTTCGCCGATCTTCAAGGCGAACGGCTCGACCGACCTCAAGGATGACGACTATCGCCGCCACGTCGACGAGGGCTTTGCCAACTGGCGGCTGAAGATCGACGGCCTCGTCGCGCGTCCGCTGAGCCTGTCGCTCGCCGACCTTCGTCGTCTCGCGGCGCGGACCCAGATCACCCGTCACGACTGCGTCGAGGGGTGGAGCGCGATCGGCCAGTGGACCGGGCCTCAGCTTGGCCCGATCCTTAAGGCGGCGGGCCTGCTGCCGACGGCGAATTACGTCGTCTTCCACTGCGCCGACAATTACGGCGGCGAGATCAGCAAGGGCGGGGCGCAATCGACCGGGCTCTATTACGAAAGCGTCGATCTCGCCGACGCCTTCCACCCGCAAACGATCGTCGCCACCGAGATGAACGGCAAGCCGCTGACCGTCGCCCATGGCGCTCCGTGCCGGATGCGGATCGAACGCCAGCTTGGCTATAAACAGGCAAAATATGTCATGCGGATCGAAGCCGTCGACAGCTTCGCGCACATGGAACTCGGCAAGGGCGGGTATTGGGAAGACCGCGGCTACGAATGGTACGCCGGAATCTGACGCCCGTAAATTTTGCGTGATAGCGGAGCAGCGCCCGTGCAGCGGCGTTGTGGCACGAGGAGAGTGCCATGGCCAATATTGATCCCGACCGTCCGCCGCTGACCGCCGAAGAGTTGGCCCACGATACCGGGGCCGACCCTGCAGCGCCGCCACTGTCGGAAGCCGAGAAGGGCGACCGCAATGATCGCGATGGCAATCACGAGGCGATCGAAACCGCACTGACCCGCCTGCCACCCGGCTGAAAAACTGTTTTCCTACAGCTATGGCAATCGGTTAGCCTCCTCGGATGAGCGATCGACACCTCTGCCCACACCGTTCGGATGCGATCGACTCATTCTGCATGACGCTCGCTTCGCGACTTCATTTCAGGAACGTCGGCGCGTGAAGTTTGTAAAGTTACGCTGCTTGCGCGACCGGATCGGCTTAGGCGTCGTCGTCGAGAAGGGGCAGCTGAGGCGACGTTGCGGGAGGCGTCACGCCGAGGTGCTTCCACGCCGCCGGATTGAGCATCCGACCGCGCGCGGTGCGGGCGACGAGGCCGGTCTGGATCAGATACGGCTCGACGACCTCCTCGACTGTGTCGCGCGGTTCCGACAGGCCGGCGGCAAGCGTCTCGACCCCGACCGGGCCACCGCGATAGATATCGGCGATCATCATCAGATAGCGCCGGTCCATCGCGTCGAGGCCGAGCGTGTCGACCTCAAGCCGGTTGAGCGCTTTGTCCGCCGCCGCCCGATCGACGGTTTTGCCGTCGGCGAAATCGCGCACGCGGCGCAGCAGCCGTCCGGCGATGCGCGGCGTCCCCCGCGACCGCGCCGCGATCTCGCGCGCGCCGTCCGCCGTCAGGTCCATCGCCAGCAACCGCCCGGCACGCGACACGACGCTTTCCAGCTCGGCGACGGTATAGAATTGCAGCCGCAGCGGGATGCCGAAGCGGTCGCGCAAGGGGGTTGTTACCAGCCCGGCGCGCGTCGTTGCGCCGACCAGCGTGAACGGCGGCAGGTCAATACGGACGCTCCGTGCGCTCGGCCCTTCCCCGATCATCAGGTCGAGCGCGCGGTCCTCCATCGCCGGATAGAGGATCTCCTCGACCGCCGGCGACAGGCGGTGGATCTCGTCGATGAACAGGACGTCATTCGCCTCGAGGTTGGTCAGCAGCGCGGCGAGGTCGCCCGCCTTGGCGATGACCGGGCCGGAGGTTGCGCGAAACCCGACGCCCAATTCACGCGCAACGATCTGCGCGAGCGTCGTCTTGCCGAGGCCCGGCGGCCCGTAGAAGAGGACATGGTCGAGCGCCTCCCCCCGCCCCCGCGCGGCAGCGATGAATACGCGCAAATTCTCCCGCGCCGCCGCCTGCCCAACAAAATCGTCGAGCGTCTGCGGGCGCAACGCGGCGTCGACATCCTCGGGGCGGCGAAGGGGGGTGAGGGGAACGGTGGTCATTAGGCCAAAGGAAGAAGTCGTTCTGTATCGGCGACTTGCCGATCACGTTCACAGACTTGTCTATATGATAACGTTACGGTTCCTGAGAAATCTTCCGGAAGCACTTCACGGATTGGCCCTTCCGGCCCATTATACACGATAGTCGCAGTCTCCGACTGGAAATCGATGACTAAGAAGATTAGCAGATCAGTCGAACAGTTTCCCGGCGTAGACGCGGGGCCGCGTTTTAGTTTACCAGTCGTTTTGATTTGAACCGACCTGCCGTCGTTTGAATGCCCATCAACACCACGGACGCGTGTAGTGCACAAAGTCAGGCCGTACAGGCTCGCGGCGATCGATTCGCCTATGTCGCCGACTAGCTTGCCGTCAGGAGTGAATGATAGCGTCGGATGAGCATACGAAGTCCTGAGTTGACATATCGCCTGCCAGACATCGACGACTTCCGGTGGAAGCCGTATTATAGTTTCTGGCATTTAAGTCCTCTCACCGCGCGCTCTTTCGCAGCGCGACCCGCACGAGGTCGCCCACCGCCGCCCCGTCGCCGATTTCCGCCACCGCCGCCGCGACAACGCGACTCGCGTCGAGCGGACGGAAGCCAAGGTTGGCGAGCGCCGACAGGGCGTCGGCAACCGCGCTGCCCGGTGTCGCCGACGGCGGCGCGATCCCGGCGGACAGCGTGAAGGTTCCCGCCTTATCCTTAAGTTCGTTGACAATTCGTGCGGCGAGTTTCGGGCCGACGCCATTGGCGCGGGCAATGCTAGCGGTGTCCTTCGCCGCAACGGCATGGTGGAGGTCACCAGGTACAAGGACCGACAGGATCGCCAACGCGACGCGCCCGCCGACACCCTGGACCGACAGTAGGAGGCGGAACCAATCCCGTTCATCGGCGGCGGCGAAGCCGAACAGCTGGATCGCGTCCTCGCGGACCTGCGTCTCGATATGCAGGGTAACCGCAGCGCCGGCCGTGCCCAGCGCGCCCAGCGTCTTGGCGCTGGCGAAGACGAGATACCCGACCCCACCGACATCGATCACGCAGGCGTCGGCGGCGGTCGAGTCGAGCAGTCCGGTCAGCTTGGCGATCACCGTGCGGGGTCCTGCTCGCGGCTCATGCGCTCACCCGCGCGCCGCCGACCGTCCGCTCCGTGCCGAGCATGTGCGCGTGGGTGATCGCTACCGCGAGCGCGTCGGCAGCGTCGGGGCTGAGCGGGCCGCATCCTGGCATCAGCCGGGCGACCATCGCCGCGACCTGTGCCTTGTCGGCCGCGCCGACGCCGACGATCGCCTTCTTGACGAACCGCGCGGCGTATTCGGTGACCGGCAGCCCGGCCTTCGCCGCAACCAGCATGACCACGCCGCGCGCCTGGCCCAGTTTCAGCGTCGATTGCGGGTTGGTATTGACGAACGTCTCCTCGACCGCTGCGCTGCACGGATTGTGCGCAGCAATGACTGCAGCAAGCGCATCGTACAGCTGGACGAGCCGGTCGGCGAGCGGGTCGGCGGCGCGGCTGCGAACGGTGCCGTTGGCGATGTGGCGGAGGCGGTTGCCCTCGGCCTCGATCACCCCCCAGCCGGTCGCCTGCAAGCCGGGATCGAGGCCGATGAGAATCACGCCGTCAGCTTCGCCAGCACGTCTTCCGGCACGTCGTAATTGCCCCACACCGTCTGGACATCGTCGTCGTCTTCCAGCGCGTCGATCAGCTTGAGCAGCATGGTCGCATCGGTCTCACCGACCGTCGTCATCACCTGCGGCCGCCATGCGAGCTTAGCACCTTCGGCCTCCCCGAGCTTCGCTTCGAGCGCCTTCGCCACTTCGTGGAGCGCGCCGACACCGGTCCAAATCTCGTGACCATCCTCCGACGACGCGACATCGTCGGCCCCGGCGTCGAGTGCGGCCTCGAACACGGCATCGGCGGTACCGGCCTTGGCGGGGTACGAGATCAGGCCCATCCGGTCGAAGCCGTGGCTTACCGATCCACTCGCGCCCAGGTTGCCGCCGTTCTTGCTGACGATCGTGCGGACATTGGTCGCAGTGCGATTGCGGTTGTCGGTCAGCGTCTCGATGATAAGCGCAACGCCGCCGGGACCAAAACCTTCGTAGCGGATTTCCTCGTATGTTTCGGTGTCGCTGCTGGCCGCCTTGCTGACCGAGCGTTCGATATTGTCCTTGGGCATTCCGCCTTGTCGCGCCGCAATGATCGCTGCGCGGAGGCGGGCGTTCATGGCTGGATCGGGCAGCCCCGCCTTGGCCGCGACGGTGATTTCGCGGCTCAGCTTGGAAAAAGCGGCCGCGCGCTTTTTGTCCTGCGCGCCCTTGCGGTACATGATATTCTTGAATTTGCTGTGGCCGGCCAAGGTCGCGTCCCCGTACTATCGTCAGCGGCGGTTCTACGCCGCGCCGCGCGGCCAAGGCAACTGCGAGTGCCGGCGCGGAAGGTTTGGGACAGCATTACCCGGCCCGCTGGGCCATCATCGCCTTCAGCCCGGCCGCTTGTTCGGCGATGGCGCGACTGCCGAGGTCGCTCGCCTTGGCGCGCGCCCAATAGACGGCGAGGCCGCTCTGGTCGGCGATGAGCGCGGCAGCCCCAAGCCCGGCGAAGGCATCGAAAAAGAAGAAGATCGGGACGAGCGCGGCGTCGGCGATCGAGAAGCTGTCGCCGATCGCGAACGTATCGCCCGCGCTACGAAAATGTTCGATGTAACCCATTGCCAGCGCTAATTTTTCGAGCGCGGGGGCGAGACCTTCGGGCTTGTCGCGCGCATTGAACAGGCCGCCAAGTTCCGGAACGATATAGGTGTCGGCGAGGCGGCACAGCAAACGCTCGCGAGCAGCGGTCTTCGGGTCGGCATTGATCATCTTCGGCCCCGACAAGGCCGCGTCGAGATATTCAGCGATGACCTGGCTTTCGGGCAGATGAAAATCGCCGTCATGGAGCAATGGCATCTTTGCCATCGGCGACATGGCGAGGAAATCGTCTGATTTGATCCCACCTTCAGGCATATCGAGGGCGAGGTCGTGCCCCTTGGCGCGCGCGACGAGCAACGGGCGCATGACGAACGGCGACAGGTGAACCCCGTATAATTTCATCGTCTTGTCCTTTTTAATCGGTGACCAGCAGCGGCGTGGCATCGCAAACGGCGGCGCGCATCGCCCACTGCTCGGCTCATAGGCCTCGCGGGAGATTAATCCAGTCCGCGATGCCGATCCGCCGTCACCCCTCGACGACGGGTATGGCACGATGGCGCGGTTGCCGTGCCGCCGATGTTGGCGCATCCCTGCCTTGTGAAGATGCCCTGCCCAAACCCCGTGACGCTAACCGACTGCGCCGCCATCGTTCGCGGCCTGCGCGGGATCGTTGGCGACGATGTCATCGACGATCCTGCCGAGCTTGCCGCCTACGCCAGCGACGGGCTGACCGCCTATAGCCAGCTCCCGCTCGCCGTCGTCCTGCCGCGCACGACCGCCGACGTCGCCGCCGTGCTGCGCTTCTGCCACGATGGCCAGATCAAGGTCGTGCCGCGCGGGTCGGGAACGTCGTTGTCGGGTGGGGCGCTCCCGCTCGCCGACGGCATCGTCCTCGGCCTCGGGCGCTTCAACCGCATCCTCGAGGTCGATCTCGATAACCGCTGCGCTGTCGTCCAGCCCGGTGTCACCAACCTTGCGATCAGTGCTGCGGTCGCCGCCGACGGCTTTTACTATGCGCCCGATCCGTCGAGCCAGATCGCCTGTTCGATCGGCGGCAACGTCGCCGAGAACGCGGGCGGGGTCCATTGCCTCAAATACGGGATGACGACGAACAACCTGCTCGGCGTCGAACTCGTACTGATGACGGGTGACGTCGTCCGCCTTGGCGGGCGCGGCCTCGATGGCCCCGGCTATGACCTGCTCGGCATCGTTTGCGGGTCCGAAGGGCTACTCGGTATCGTCACCGAGGTCACCGTCCGGCTGCTGCCGCGTCCCGAAAGTCAGCGCGCCTTGCTGCTCGGCTTCCCGACGATGACCGCCGCCGCCGGGTGCGTCGCGGCGATCATCGGCGACGGCATTATCCCCGCCGCGATCGAGATCATGGACCGCCCGGCGATCGCCGCCGCGGAGGCGTTCGTCCACGCCGGCTACCCGCTCGACGTCGATGCCTTGATGATCGTCGAGGTCGACGGTCCGCCCGCCGAAGTCGATTACCTGATCGCTGAAATCGATGCCCTCGCGCTGGCGGCCGGGGCATCGACCGTCCGCGCGTCGGCGAGCGATGTCGAGCGAACCTTGTTCTGGGCCGGGCGCAAGGCCGCCTTCCCCGCCGTCGGGCGCATCGCGTCGGATTATTATTGCGTCGACGGGACGATCCCGCGCCGGACGCTGCCGGCGGTGTTGACGGCGATCACCGCAATCGCGGCGGCAAAAGGGCTGACGGTCGCGAACGTCTTCCACGCCGGTGACGGCAACCTCCACCCCCTGATCCTGTACGACGGCGATCAGCCCGGGCAGCTCGAAGCGGCCGAAGCGGTCGGCGCGGCGATCCTCGAAGAATGCGTCCGCGTCGGCGGCGTTCTGACCGGCGAGCACGGTGTCGGCGTCGAAAAACGTGACCTGATGATACGCCAGTTCACCGCGACCGACCTCGCCCAGCAGACGCGACTGAAATGCGCGTTCGACGACCGTAACCTGCTCAACCCGGGCAAGGTCTTCCCGGAGCTGTGCCGCTGCGCCGAAATGGGGCGCGTCCACGTCCATCGCGGCGCAACGCGCTTTCCTGAACTCCCGCGATTTTGACCATCGCATGGTAACAATCCGTGCAACCACCGCCGCTGCCGTCGCCGACGCGGTGCGCGACGCCTGCGATCGCGGGCGGACGCTTGAGGTCGTCGGCACCGGCACCCGGCGCGGCTATGGTCGGCCGGTGGCCGCCGATGACGTGCTCAATGTCGGTGGGATGGCGGGGGTGGTCGACTATGACCCTGCCGAACTGGTCCTGACTGCCCGCCCCGGCACCCCGATCGCCGACATCGCCATGCTGGCCGCCGCCCACGGTCAGCATATCGCCTTCGAACCGCCCGACCTCGCACCGCTGTGGGGCGGAGCCGCTGGCTCCGGGACGCTGGGCGGAACGCTGGCTCTCGGTCTCGGCGGCCCGCGCCGCCCATTCGCCGGCGCCCCGCGCGACCATTTCCTCGGCTTCGCCGCCGTCAACGGCCTTGGCGAGCAATTCTCGGCGGGGGGTAAGGTGATCAAGAATGTGACTGGCTACGACCTCCCCAAGCTGATGGCCGGGTCGCTCGGGACATTGGCGATCCTCACCGAGGTCACGATCAAGATGCTGCCCGCGCCACGCGCCACGGCGACGTTGGCATGGGCCGGACTCGATGCCGCCGCCGCGTTCGTGTTGATGACGCAGGCGCTCGGAACGTCCGCGGCGATCACCGGCGCCGCACATATTCCCGCGCGAGCAGGTCCTGCCACGACGCGACTTCGGCTCGCGGGGATCCCCGTCGCGGTCAAGGCGGGCATCGCCGCGCTCGGCAGTTTGCTCTCCGTCTTCGGACCGGCAGCGCGGATCGACGACGCCGATGCTTTCTGGCGCGATATCGGCGGCGTCCATGCCTTCGCCGATGACGCCGATCTCGTCTGGCGCGTCTCCCTGCCGCCAAGCCAGGCGGTGGCGTTCGTCACGGCGCTCGGTCCCGACGACGCGCGCTGGCTTTTCGACTGGGGCGGCGGGCTGGTCTGGGTGATGCAGCGCGCGGACGACGATATCGGCCGCGTTCGCCGCGCGCTGACCGCGACCGGCGGTGACGGCCACGCCACCCTCGTTCGTGCCCGCGATGCCGTCCGCCGCGCGGTCCCGCCATTCCAGCCACTCGCGCCGACACTCGCCGCCTTAACCGCCCGGGTGCGCGCGCGGTTTGACCCCTCCGGAACTTTGAACCCCGGACGGATCGAGCCGTGAGCGAAGCGCGTGCGATCATTCGCCAATGCGTCCACTGTGGGTTTTGCAACGCGACCTGCCCGACATACCTGTTGCTCGGCGACGAACTTGAGAGCCCGCGAGGCCGGATCGTGTTGATCAAGGACATGCTCGCGACCGGTGCGCCACCGGCGGCGTCGACCGTCAAGCATATCGACCGCTGCCTGAGCTGCCTCAGTTGTACGACGACCTGCCCGTCGGGGGTCGACTATCACCACCTGATCGACCGCGCGCGCGATCATATCGAGGCAAATTACCGCCGCCCGCCGGGGGAGCGGCTGGTGCGCTGGCTCGTCGCGACGGTTCTTCCGCGTCGGGCGCTGTTCCGGACCTCCGCGCGGCTCGCTTGGCTGGCGAGGCCGTTTGCCGGGCTGCTGCCGCCTCGCATCGCCGCGATGATCGCCGCCGCCCCCGCGCGCTTGCCGCCCCCCGGCATCGCCGAGCGCGGGGGAATCCATCCGGCATTGTGCCCGCGCATCGCGCGCGTTGCCTTGCTGTCCGGCTGCGTCCAGCCCGCGCTCGCCCCGTCGATCGACGACGCCGCGATCCGTCTGCTGACCCGTCACGGCATCGAGGTCGTTGTCGCCCGAGCCGGATGTTGCGGTGCCCTCGCCCGGCACATGGGCCACGCCGAAGCCGCCCGCGCCGACGCCCGCGCCAACATCGCCGCGTGGGAGACGGAGGTCGCGCGCGGCCTCGATGCGATCGTCGTCACCACATCGGGGTGCGGGACGGCGATCAAGGACTATGGTCAGCTGTTCGCCGACGACGCCGAATGGGGGCCACGCGCCGCCCGCATCGCGGCGCTCGCGCGGGACATCACCGAAGTCATGGCTGGCGTCGTGCTGCGATCACCGGTCATCGCACCGGGAACCGCCGTCGCCTATCACTCGGCGTGTTCGATGCAGCACGGGCAGAAGGTCAGCAGCCAACCACGCGCGCTGCTCGCCGCCGTCGGGTTCGTCATCCACGAGATCGGCGAGGGGCACATCTGCTGCGGCTCGGCCGGGACGTACAGCCTGCTCCAGCCCGAACTGTCGCGCGCCTTGCGCGACCGCAAGCTCGGCTATATCGCGCGCACCGGGGCGCGCGTAGTCGCGACCGGCAATATCGGCTGCATCAATCAGCTACAGTCCGACGGCGTGACAATGGTCCACACCGTCGAACTGCTCGACTGGGCCACGGGCGGGCCGCGTCCGGCGGGGGTCTGACCCCCTACCCGAGCGTCGGGTCGATCAGGTATTTCTCGCCGGTGGCCTTGCGTTCGTAGGCGCGCAAGATGTCGGGATCGAGCGCCTCGCTCAGGCTGATCGTGCGGGTATAGTGGCTGGCAAACGTCGTCGTCAGTTCGTCGACGACGCGCTGCCGCAAGCGCGCGGCAACCTCGCGCCCGGCCTTGGCGAGGAACGGTGTCAGCAGCCAGCCCCCGACGCTCCAGCTGAACCCGAAAGCGAAGCGGTTGAGAGTCGTCGGCGACAGATCGAGCCCGCCGTAGAGGTAAAGCTGCTTGAACGTCGTCGAGCCATAGCGGCTATACTCGGTCATTCGCGCCACTGCGGCGGCCTCCATCGCGCCGACGATGTCGCTGCCGAGGCTGCCCCCGCCAGTCGCGTCGAAGGCGACCGTCGCGCCGGTTTCGGTGCACGCCGCCACAAGGTTCTGACGGAAGTCGTCGTCGCGGCTGTTGAGGACATAGGTCGCGCCGATCTTCCGCAAAATTTCGGCCTGCTCGGTAGAGCGGACGATGTTGACCAGCGGCACACCGTCGGCGAGGCAGATCTTCTGGAGCATCTGACCGAGGTTCGACGCGGCAGCGGTGTGGACGATCGCGGTGTGTCCCTCGGCGCGCGCCGTCTCGACGAAGCCGAGCGCCGTCAGCGGGTTGACGAACATCGACGCACCGTCGGCGGCGGTCGCGCCGTCAGGCAAGACGACGGTGTCGCGGACCCGGAGCTTGCGATAGTCGGCGTACATTGCCCCGCCGAGCATCCCGACGCGCTTGCCGATCATGGCGGTGGCGGCGTCGCCGGCGGCGATCACCGTGCCCGAACCTTCGTTACCGACCGCCAGCGACTGGCCGAGGCGCGACTGGATCGTCGCCAGTCGGCGCGGCGCGACGTCAAACGTCAATTCCGGACTCGCCGGTGATCCGCCGACGCGCATTGATGCGATATCGGCGGGGCCGAGCAGCAGGCCAAGGTCGCTCGGATTGATCGGGGCCGCCTCGACCCGAACGATCACCTCGTCGGCGCTGGGGGCGTCGATGGTGACGTTATCGAGGGTCAGCCGCAGCGTCCCGTCGTCGCGCGCCGTCGAGCGAAGTTCGCGTCCGTTGACCATGATTTAGCTCCCCATCGGTATCGAATTGAATAATCGTGATTAGCACGGCGACGACCGCGCCGCCTACGGGTCATTGCCGTTGAGCCGGTAACCGACGCCGGGTTCGTTGCGAAGGAGGACCGGGGCGGCCGGGTCCGGCTCGAGCTTGCGCCGGAGGCCGCGCATGGTCACGCGCAGATATTCGACGTCGTCGACGTGCGCTGGACCCCACACTACCCGCAGCAGATGGACGTGGGTCAGCACGCGGCCCGGATAGCGTGCGAGTTCGGCGAGCAACGCATATTCTTTCGGAGTCAGCCGAACCTCGTGGCCGTCACGGGTGACGCGGCGCTCGACGAGATCGATGCTCGCGTCACCGAAACCGACGACGATGCGCTCGGCCGCTGCCTTGGCCGATCGTCGCAGCGCGGAGCGGACACGGGCCTCCAGTTCGGCGGTGTCAAACGGCTTTGTCACATAGTCGTCCGCACCCAGGTCGAGCGCCATGATTTTTTCGTCGGTCGCCTCGCGCGCGGTCAGGACGATAACGGCGGGGCCGGGCGGCTTGACGAGGACCGGCAGCAATTCCATCCCGTCGCGGTCAGGCAGGCCAAGATCGAGGAGGACAAGATCGGGCTTGTCGATCGCGAGGCTGTTGAGCGCGGTGCGCGCGTCACCCGCTTCGACAACCGCGTAACCCGCACGATCGAGGGTACGAACCAGCAGGCGGCGGATGGCGGCATCGTCGTCGACGACCAGGATCTTGGCGCTCATCCCACGTCCACCCGAACCAACAGCGCGGCGGGGATCGTCAGCGCGAAGGCCGCGCCGCCACGATCGACGCGATTGGCGGCATGGACGGTGAAGCCCATCGCTTCGGCAAACCCCTTCACGATGGCGAGGCCCAATCCGGCCCCCTCCCGCGCGCGGTCGCTGCCCTCGATGCGGGCAAAGCGATCGAATGCGCTCGTCTCGAACCCCGGCGGCAGGCCCGGCCCCTCGTCGATCACGCGGAGTGTCAGGGCGTCGAGGGTGCGAACGGCGGCGACTCCGATCGGCGTTCCCGGCGCACCGAACTTACCGGCGTTGTCGAGCAGATTGATGAGACAATGGTGGAGCAATCGCGCATCGGCCCGGATCAGCGGCAGGTCGGGCGGCACGTCGAGCGCGATGGCATGACCGATCAGCGCGGGCCGGACGTCGTGGACGGCGCTGGCGACGGCATCGGTTAAGTCGATCGGCTGCACATCGAGCTGGAGCGCCCCCGCCTCGACGCGCGCCATGTCGAGCAGGTTGGTTACGAACCGCTGCAGCCGCGCCGCCTCGCCGGTCAGGGCGGCGAACGCGGGATCGCCCTCCCCGTAGCGCGCCGCGAGATCGGCAGCGGTAGCTACGACCGTGGTTAGCGGCGAGCGCAGGTCGTGCCCAACGCTTGCGAGCAGGGCCGAGCGCAGTCGGTCGCGCTCCTCCAGCCGGGCAATCCCTGCCATCTCGAATTCGGCGTGGATCCTGGCGAGGGCCAACCCCGCCTGGTCGATCAGCGCCGACAACAGGCCGCGTTGATCGGCGCGCACCGGATCGCGGCTGTCGTCGCGCCCCAAGCCGAACACCGCGCGCGTCACGCCGCCGGTGGTGACCGGGACAAACAGCCAGTCGGCGGCGGGAAGCGTATCCGACCCGCGCCCGGCGGGCTGGCCGCGATCGAACGCCCAGTCGGCGGCAGCGCGCGCGACCGCGTCGAGCGTGTCCTCGGGCGGGACGGCGGCGGCGATCGTCAGCGCCCCGTCGCGCCGCGTGAGGTAGACCGCGCGCGCGTCGAACAGCATCGCCGATTCACCCGCAAGCGCCTGTCCGAGCGTGCTTTCGTCGGGGGCGGCGGCGAGCGCGCGGGCGAACCCGGCGAGCGCCGCGTTCTGCCGCGCCGACGTCGCCGCCAGCGCGCCTTGGGCCCGGACCCGCGCCGCCAGCTGGCTGGTGATGACCGCGACGCCGAGCAGGACAACAACCGTCACCGCATTTTGCGGATCGGCGATGGTGAAGGTGTAGACCGGCGGCAGGAAGAAGAAATTATACGCCAGTGCGGCGACCAACCCGGCGAGCAGACCCGGGCGCAACCCATACAGCAACGCTGCCGCCATCACGGGCACAAGATAGACGAGGTCGGTCGAATTAAGACCGATAAGGGGGCGCAATACGACATCGATGCCCGTGGCCAGCGCGACCATGGCTGTGGCACGGGCATAATCCGCCGCCGTAGTCGGGTCGATGACGCTGGCCTGGGGTTCGGTGGCCACGCGGCGGTCGTCGCCCGCCGGTAGGACGTGGATCGCGACTTCGCCCATGTCCCGGACGAGTTCGTCGACGACCGAGCCGTGGCGCAGCTGGAACCACCACGAACGCCGCGACTTGCCGATGACCAGCTGAGTAATGCGGGCGTCGAGCGCAAACCGCTTCAGGCCATCGGTCACCCCTTCCGCCGGGATCGTCGCGGTGTCGCCACCAAGGCTCGACGCCAGCGCCAGCGTATCGCCGAGGCGTTTGCGGTCGCCCTCCCCCAGCCGCGCGCTCCGCCGCGTCTCGACATGCAGCGCCGTCCAGCGCGCGCCGAGAGCGTCGGCAAGGCGTTTCGCCGCGCGGACCAATCCAGGTGAGCTCGGCCATTCGCTGACCGCGACGAGGATTCGTTCGCCCGCGGCATAGGGCCCGGCAAGCGATTGCGCGCGTAGCTCGCTCAGCATCTTGGCATCGATCGCCTGCGCCGCCCGCCGCAGCGCGAGTTCGCGCAGCGCGGTCAGGTTCGACCGGCTGAAGAAATGCCCGAGCGCGCGTGACGCCTCTTCAGGGACATATACTTTTCCCGCCTGCAGCCGGGCGATCAGCTCGTCGGGCGGCAGGTCGACAACCTCGATCTCGGCCTCTTCGAGAACGCGGTCAGGCACCGTCTCCCGAACGCGAACGCGGGTAAAACTCGCGACGAGGTCGTTGAGCGATTCGATATGCTGGATGTTTACCGTGGTGAAGACGTCGAGGCCCGCCTCGAGCAGCTCGTCGATATCCATGAAGCGCTTGGGATGGCGCGATCCCGGCAGGTTGGTGTGCGCCAGCTCGTCGACCAGTACCAGTTCGGGTCGCCGCGTGAGGATCGCGTCGAGGTCCATTTCGGCAAGCATTCGCCCGCCGACATCGACCGGGCGTCGCGGAATGACGGTGAACGGGCGCACCATTGCATCGGTTTCGACGCGGCCATGCGTCTCGACCAGCCCGACGACGACGTCCGCCCCTTCGCGGAGGCGGACGGCGGCGTCGGACAGCATCTCATACGTCTTGCCGACCCCGGGGGCAGCACCGAGAAAGACCTTGAGCTTGCCCCGCCCCTCAGCGCGCGCGGCGGCGAGAAAGGCTTCGGGCTCGGGGCGGTCGCGTTCGGTCACGGCGCGGTTTGTGCGCCGCCGCCGTCGAGTTGTCGATTGAGCATCAGCACGTTGACACGTGGTTCACCGAGCACCCCGGCAAGAGGCGCGACGACGGCGGCATCGACCATCGCCTTGACGACACCCTCGGCCATGCCACGCGCCGTAGCGACGCGGGCAACCTGCGCATAGGCGGTCGCGGGCGAGATATCGGGGTCGAGCCCGCTTGCCGATGCCGTCACCATGTCAGCGGGGACCGGCCCGCTCAGCCCGGCGGCGCGAACCGTTTTCAGATCGCCGACCACGCGGTCGACCAACACCTTGGCCGCGGGGCCGAGGTTCGAGCCGCTGCTCGCCGTCGCGTCATAGCCCTTGCCGGCGGCGGACGGGCGACCACGGAAGTACTTCGGCGTGGCAAAGGTCTGGCCGATCAGCTCCGATCCGACGACGGTGTTGCCGTTGCGGACAAGGCTGCCGTTGGCCTGCGCCGGGAAGACAAGCTGCGCGATGCCGGTGAGTAGCGCCGGATACGCGAGCCCTGTCAGGATCGTGAACAGCACTAGCATCACCAGGGAAGGGCGAATGGCGGAGCGAAGGTCGTTACCCATGGTCGTGGTCCTCAGGCGAGATGAAGCGCGGCGACGATCAGGTCGATCGCCTTGATGCCGGCGAACGGCGCAATCAGCCCGCCGAGGCCGTAGATCGCCAGGTTGCGGCTGAGCAGCGCCCCCGCTCCGACCGGCTTGTACTCGACGCCCTTGAGCGCGAGGGGCACGAGCGCCGGGATGATCAGCGCGTTGAAGATGATCGCCGACAGGATCGCACTCTGCGGCGACGCCAAGTGCATGACATTGAGCACCGCCAGGCCGGGATAAAGCACGACGAAGATCGCCGGCAGACTCGCGAAATACTTGGCGACGTCGTTGGCGATCGAGAAGGTGGTCAGCGCGCCGCGCGTCATCAACAGCTGCTTGCCCAGTCCGACGATCTCGATCAGCTTGGTCGGGTCGCTGTCGAGGTCGACCATGTTGCCCGCCTCGCGCGCGGCCTGCGTGCCGGTGTTCATCGTCACGCCGACGTCGGCCTGCGCCAGCGCCGGGGCGTCGTTGGTTCCGTCGCCGCACATCGCGACGAGCTTGCCGCCGGCCTGTTCCTTGCGGATCAGCGCGAGCTTGTCCTCGGGCGTCGCCTGGGCGAGGAAGTCGTCGACCCCTGCCTCGGCGGCGATCGCGGCGGCGGTCAAAGGGTTGTCGCCGGTGATCATCACCGTGCGGATACCCATCCGGCGCAGCTCGGCGAACCGCTCGCGCATCCCGGCCTTGATGATGTCTGACAGCGCGACCGCGCCAAGGATGCGCCCGTCCCGGGCAACGGCGAGCGGTGTCTTGCCGGCGCGGGCAAATTCGTCGGTCATGCGCCGCAGCTCGGTGACGGTTGCCGGATCGGCACGGTCGCCGAGTGTCTTGACGATGCTGTCGACCGCGCCCTTCTCGATCAGTTTAGGGCCGAACTTGACTCCCGACAGGCGGGTCGAGGCACTGAACGGGATAACCTCGGCCCCGACCGGCATCATCGCGGTGACGTTGTGCGCGTCGCGGGCGAGGACGATTATCGAGCGGCCCTCGGGCGTCTCGTCGGACAGGCTGGCGAGCGCGACCGCCTCGGCCAGCTCATTCATGGACACGCCGGTCACGGGGCGAAACTCGGTGGCCTGCCGGTCGCCGATCGTGATCGTGCCGGTCTTGTCGAGCAGCAGCACGTCGACGTCGCCCGCCGCCTCGACCGCCCGCCCCGACTTGGCCAGGACGTTGAAGCGGACCAGCCGGTCCATCCCCGCAATGCCGATCGCCGACAGCAGCGCCGCGATCGTCGTCGGGATCAGCGTGATGAACAGCGCGGCGAGTAGGACGACGGGGATTACGCCGCCGGCGTAATGCGCGAAGGTTGGGATCGTGCCGACAGCGATCAGGAAGATGATCGTGAGCCCGACCAGCAGAATGGTCAGCGCGATCTCGTTTGGCGTCTTCTGCCGCGCGGCGCCCTCGACAAGCGCGATCATCCGGTCGAGGAAGCCCTGCCCCGGCCCGGCGGTGACGCGGACGACAATGCTGTCGGAAATGACGCGCGTTCCCGCCGTGACCGCCGAACGGTCGCCGCCCGCCTCGCGGATGACGGGTGCGCTTTCACCGGTGATCGCCGCTTCGTTGACGGAGGCGACGCCCTCGACGACCTCGCCGTCGGCAGGGATCAGATCGCCCGTTTCGACCAGCACCCGGTCACCGACCTCGAGGCGGCTTGCGGGGGCGTTCTCGTACAGCCGCCCGCTTTTGCCGAGCAGTTTACCCGCGAGCTCCCCCTTGGTCGCGCGAAGCGAGGCCGCCTGCGCCTTGCCGCGCCCCTCCGCGATCGCCTCGGCGAAGTTCCCAAATAATACGGTCAACCACAGCCAGACGACGATCTGGATCTGGAACGACAGGCGCAGCATCGACCCGCTGGTGAACAGCAACACGGTGAGCAAAAGCGCGACAATCGCCGTCGTGAACATCACTGGGTTCTTCACGAGCGCCGCAGGGTTCAGCTTACGGAATGCATCGCCGAGCGCAGGGACCGCCAGCTGGGCGGAAAACATCGAGGGAGCGGCGGCCTTGGCCATGTCGATCGATCCTTAGAACAGCGTGCCGGAAACCATCGCGAGATGGTCGGCGATCGGCCCGAGGGCGAGGCTCGGCAGGAAGGTCAGGCCGCCGACGATCAGGATGACGCCGATCAGCAGCCCGACCCACAGCGGGCCGGTGGTGGGGAACGATCCCGGTCCGGCGGGAACCTGCCGCTTGGCCGCCAGCGACCCGGCTATGGCAAGGACGGGGATGATCACGAAGAAGCGCCCGAACCACATGCCGACCGCGAGCAGTCCGTCGTAGAACGGCGTCGACGCGGTCAGTCCGGCGAACGCCGACCCGTTGTTTCCCACCGCGCTGGTGAAGGCATAGAGTATCTCGCTGAAGCCGTGCGGTCCCTGGTTGGCGCGACCGGCGAGACCGTCGGGCGAGATCGCGGCGATGCCGGTCAGCCCGAGGATCAGCAGCGGCAGGACGGCGATGGCGAGGACGGCGAGCTTGACCTCGCGCCCCTCGATCTTCTTGCCGACGTACTCGGGGCTGCGGCCGACCATCAGCCCGGCGACGAAGACGCTGAGGATGCAGTAGATCAGGAAGCCGTACAGCCCCGACCCGACGCCGCCGAAGATGATCTCGCCGAGCTGGATGTTGAACAGCGGGACCATGCCGCCAAGCGCGGTGAAGCTGTCGTGCATCGCGTTGACCGCGCCGCAGCTCGCGTCGGTGGTTATGGCAGCGAACAGGCTCGACGCGGCGATGCCGAAGCGAACCTCCTTGCCCTCCATGTTGCCGCCGGCGAGGCCGAGCGCGTGCAGATTGGGGTTGCCGCTGCTCTCGGCCCAGTAGGTCAGGCCGGCCCCGGCGATGAACAGCACGAACATCGCCGCGAAGATCGCCCAGCCCTGGCGGCGGTCACCGACGGCGCGGCCGAATAGGCTTGTCATCCCCGCGCCGATGGCGAAGATCGACAGCATCTGCAGCAGATTGGTCCATGCACTCGGGTTCTCGAACGGGTGTGCCGAGTTGGCGTTGAAGAACCCGCCACCATTGGTGCCGAACATCTTGATCGCCTCCTGGCTGGCGACCGGCCCCAGCACGAGCGTCTGCTTCGCGCCTTCCAACGTCGTCGCGACGACCGAACCATCGAACGTCTGCGGGACGCCACCGGCGACGAGAACGAGCGCGTAGACGATCGACACGGGGAGCAGGAGATACAATGTCACCCGCGTCAGGTCGGCCCAGAAGTTGCCGAGTCCGCTCGCCTCGCGGCGGGCAAAGCCGCGGACGACGGCGAAGGCAACGGCAATGCCCGTCGCCGCCGACAGGAAGTTGTGCACCGTCAGCGCCGCCATCTGCGTCAGGTTGCTCATCGTGCTTTCGCCCGAATAGCTCTGCCAGTTGGTGTTGGTGATGAAACTGATCGCGGTGTTCATCGCCAGATGCGGATCGACCGCCTTCATGCCCAGGGGGTTGAGTGGCAGCATTCCCTGCACGCGAAGCAACGCATACGTCAGCAGCACCCCGGCGAAACTGAAGATCAGCACGTGGATCGCGTATTGGCGCCACGACATCTCGGCGTCGGGATCGATGCCCGCAACGCGGTAGAAGCCGCGCTCGACCACCCGTCCGGGGAGCGCGCGCCCGTCGTACAGCGCGAACAGCCACGCACCCATCGGCTTCGCCATCGCGATGAGCAGCGCCGCATAGACGGCGATCAGAAGCCAGCCGTTGACTGTCATGGACGGCTTCCTAAAACCGCTCGGGGCGGGCAAGGACGAGGACGAGATAGACGAGGAGGCCCATGGACGTCGCCGCGCCCAGCCAAAGGTCGAACGTCATGCGTCAGGCCTTTCCGGCAAGCGCGACATAAAGCATGCTGACGGCAAAGAAGCCGACGCTTACCGCGATCCAGATAAGGTCCTGCACGCGCGAACTCCCGTTCGAACCCGACCGGGACGGCCTGTTCGAAGGATCGCGATAGGGCGCAACGCCGTTAAGCGGCTACGGTCCGCTGACCGCGCTGCGTAAGGTGCGCGTAAAGATGGTGGGAGACACTGGATACCCGAGCGAGTTAAAATCGGCGGCGGATTCAAGATCTTCGGCATACCAGCGCGTCTCGTGTGCTCCGGTCATCAAAGGATTTGAAGTTGGTTCAGACTATGCTCGGGCACACCGATATCGCTTCACGATGGAGACCGCGAGCACCAACACTACCGGCAGGCGAAGCGAAGGCTGAGGAGTTTGGATTATGAAGTTGTTGATTTCTTTGTGTATTATGGTCAGGGAGACAGGATACCCGACCGAGTTTCGGAGGCTTCCAAGCCGCTGCATTCGTTAACGTTGAATGAGATTTGCACACGCTGTTGGCACAGTCAATTGGCACACGCGTCAAGGTCGCAAGTGGGGGTAAGCTGCCTGGCAGCTTTCGGGCAGCAAGCCTGCACTTCTCACCGTTCGTTCACCAACCGGTCTTTGGCGCTTTATGGTGCCGTTTGGTGAATAACGGTCAGGCCGCTTTGGAGCGCTAGACGGTAATTGCAGCCCGTTGTTAACATGCCGCGGTGAGAGAGTGGGCGTCCAAACGTCGTCGTTTAATGATACGGACACAGTGCCCGAAAGCTGCTGTTCTTTTCGTGTGGCTGCGAAGCCGCTGGTGTTGAAAGCGCGAACCCGAAGGACATCCAAGAACCGCTTGAGGCGAAGGGGGAGTGATCCCCAGCGGCGGCGCTCCGCCCAGTCGGCTACGATGCCCGCATCACCAGACCGTGCGCGCGCAGCGTGGCACGCGTGAAGGGCATCTCGATCGCGAGGAACCGGCGCGGCGTCATGCCGACGAAGTGATTGGCGTCGCGGATGAAATGCGGCACGTCGTAATAGCCCGGTGGGACGCCGGCGAAGTCCGGCTTCACATCGCTGACGAGCATCGGGATGAGCGCGCGAAGAAAGCGCGCGCGCATCAGTAGGAATTTAGGCGGAAAGCCGAAATAGCGTTTCGTCAGCCGTAGCAGCTGCCGCTGATCGATCCCGCTGCGCGCGGCCGCATCGGGCAGCGAAGTCGTCCGTCCGTCGCGCAGCAGGGCGGCGACATGAGCGATCAGCGCTTCGTCGGGATGCGGCGGCGGTATGCGTTCCGCGAAAAAATCATCGAGCACGGTCTTCAGCTGCATGCCACGGTCCGACCGCACGACGGTTGCGATCAGATCGTCGCTCCAGCCACGCGGTAGCAGGTCGCCAAGCAGAGTGATCCGGTCGCGCATCGCCTCCGCCGATTGCGTAAACAGTCGCGCCCACGCGATCGGCCCGATGTCGATCACCACGCTGACCCCGCCCGATGACAGGATCGGCTGCGCGCGACCGGTGGCACCGAACAACGTCGCCGACCCCATCCGCGCCGCCGGGTGGCGGCGGGTGGCTACCTCGATCGGCCCAGCCTCGAGGCTGATCCAGATCTGGGCCCGGCTCGGCAGCCGCCAGTTGATCGACCCCGCCCATAGCGTTGCGTCCGAATCCCGAGCCGCATAGGCCGACATCACCGGGCGCAGCACCTCGGCGGCGCGTTCGAAGCGGAGCGCCGTGCCCGCCGGCAGGCGAAAATTCTCCACGCTAACGCCGGACGTGTGGGTGCCGCTGACGATCAATGTCGAATGCCGCCCATCAGTGCCTGCCCCGCCCGCCCCGTCCGTGCCGTCTCCGCCTATCTTTAACCAACACAGGCCGATCTAACTGGAACGGTCAGAAATAAAGTAGAATTGTAAGGAATCACACGCGACATAATGATTTCCATGCCGATAATATCCCAACTGGGTCATCAGATTCATTTTTCGGGGGATTGCACCATGACTTACGCACTAAAGGCTGTCATAGTAGCGATAGGCCTGTCCGGTGCGACCGCCGCTGCCGCCGGCTCTGATCCGTCGCTGGTCGGTCGCTGGACGTTCACCGGGACAGCGGTAGAGACTACCGGCAACTGGTCGACGTTGGCGCTAGAAGGATCGGCAAC